>CAZPNF010000414.1:0-1478 GCA_964587715.1 uncultured bacterium
CCCTGTCTTTGCGAGGAGTCCTTCGACTGGCTCAGGACAGGCTTAGCGATGACGCAATCCCCTTACGGTAACACACCGATACACTCAGGTACAGATGAAAGCCGTAAAAGGACTGCTTCAGTCCGGCTAACGCCGTCCCTCGCAGAGACATACACTATTTTGTCTTCGCGAGCAAACGGTGTATAGACGCATGATTATGCGTCTCTACGGTCTCTGTAACAATCAGCTGCGGAAACCGCTGTGCTAATTTCCGCAGCTATCGCTCATAGGGTAGGCAAGGGCAATTGCGCTCGCCTACCCGTTCAATAATTTTTCCACTTGATTTTCGTACTAAAAATAATAACTTTAATCTGTCATTATAATTTAACAGAAGGAGTAGCGCGATGAAAAAGTTACTTTCTATTTTGCTTCTGGTCTTTTTTGTTTTTGTATCTATTGGCCAGGCTGAAGAGGCACGCTTGCTCAGACAGCCTCATATCTGGAATAACAGGGTGGTTTTTGTCTATGCAGGTGATATCTGGATAGTCTCTGCAAAGGGTGGAGTGGCAAGAAAACTTACTTCTTTTAAAGGGCTCGAACTTTTCCCCCAATTCTCACCCGATGGTAAATGGATTGCTTTTTCTGGTGAATATCCCGGCACGCGAGAGATCTACATCATTCCCTCTGAAGGAGGTGTTCCCAAACAGCTGACTTTTTATCCTGACGTTGGTCAGATGCCTCCGCGAGGCGGTTGGGACAACATTCCCATAGATTGGACTCCAGACAGCAAGAAGATACTTATTCGTTCAAACCGCACTCCGTACGGCCGTCGGGTCAGTAGATATTTTTTAGTGAATCCGTTTCACGAAGGCCTTGAGCAGCCGCTTCAGATTCCAGAAGGGGGACCGGCTACACTCTCCCCCGACGGAACCAAACTTGCCTACGACATAAAATCCCGGGAATTCCGCACATGGAAACGTTATAAGGCAGGCCGTGCCCAGGATGTCTGGATATATGATTTAAAGGCAAATACCATTAAACGACTTACTACTTATCCGGGAACGGACAATTTCCCCATGTGGGTGGACAGCACAATTTACTTTACATCTGACCGAAAAAGTGTGGACTCAAATGAACCGCGAATATTAAATATTTTTGCCTACGATTTAAGAACAAACAAAATCCACCAGATTACACATTTTACCAGGTATGATTGTCTCTGGCCGAGTCGCGGCAAGGGTGGGATAGTTTTCGAAAATGGAGGCTATATCTATCTTCTTGACCCAAAGACAGAAGAATATCACAAGATTCTTATAGAAATAAATGATGACAAACCCTACGCCAGACCTGTTTATAAAAACGTGGCTAAATTTGTTGACAGTTTTACAATCTCTCCCTCTGGCAAACGGGCAATCTTCTCAGCACGCGGAGATATTTTCACAGTACCTGAGAAGTATGGTGATATAAGAAATATTACTGAAACGGAAGGTATTCGAGAG
>CAZPNF010000414.1:1488-2493 GCA_964587715.1 uncultured bacterium
GCAAAACCGTATCTTACCTTTCGGAAAAGCCGGGAGATTACGAACTTTTCCTGCAGAAATACAACAGCGATGAACCTCCTGTACAGGTTACAAAAAATACAGGTACCTGGATTACAGGATACAGATGGTCTCCAGGCAGCAAAAAAATAGCCATTGTCGACAAAATGAACCGACTGCACCTTCTCGATTTAGAGTCCAGAAAAATAAAATTGGTTGACAGCGGTGTTTATTCCTCTATTACAGGATACAGATGGTCACCGGATAATCGCTGGATAGTTTATGCTAAGGATTCGGAAAATTATATGACATCGATCTGGCTCTATTCACTTGATCAAGAAAAGACTTTTCAATTAACAAGTGATAGAGAGGATGAGTATGATCCTGTTTTTGATTCTGAGGGTAAGTACCTCTACTTTATCTCGCGCAGGGATTACAACTGGCAAAAACGCAATTTCGATGCAAAACTCTATGTGGGTACATTGAAAGAGAACATGGCTTCTCCTTTTGCACCGAGGAATGATGATGAAATCCCTGAGAGTAAAAAAGATGAAGAAAAAGATAAATCCGAAAAAAAATCAGAAGAAAAGAAAGAAACCAAAAAAATAGTTATAGATGTTGAGGGTTTCAATAACCGCATCACTGCTTTCCCCCTGAAGACGGGCAGCTACAAGAGTCTCAATGTAGTAAAAGGCGAGGTTTTATATCTGAGGGATGGTGACCTCTATAAATTTGATATGAAGAGCCGAAAAGAAGCTCTTATAATGAAAAAGGTTTCAGCATATTCTGTAGCTGCTAAAGGGAAAAAGTTTATCTATCGGAGTGGAGATACGTACGGCATTGCGGATGTTAAACCAAACATGGAATCAGGTGAAGGTAAACTTAATCTCAAGAAAATGGAAATGAAGATAGTACCAACTGTTGAATGGGAACAGATATACAGAGACGCCTGGAGGATTATGAGGGATTGGTTCTACGATCCTGGGATGCACGGTGTGGACTGGAAGA
>CAZPNF010000415.1:0-2491 GCA_964587715.1 uncultured bacterium
GGACTGCCAATTGCGAATTGTTAATTCAGGTTTAGGGGATAAATCTGCAATCCGAAGTCCGAAATAATAAATACGGGACAAAGCCAATGCAGGATGTTCAATCTCTAAATATTATTGATGATTTAGTTAGCAAGCTAAAGAAGTTTTACAAGCCTGATTTAGTGATACTTTTTGGTTCAATGGCACGGGGAGATTTTACAGAAGAAAGCGACCTGGACTTGTTAATTGTAAAGAACACAAAAAAAAGTCCGATATGGAGACGTGTCGAGGTTAGAAAAATCTTATCAACCGAAACCCCCCTGGATGTTATAGTGTATACTCATAGTGAGTTTAAAAGATTAAGAGAATCTGGAAGTGCTTTTATAAAAGAAATTCTTGCCAAGGGTGAAATAGTCTATGAAAAGAAATGATAATCTGCTAAACATTGATGAAAAGTGGTTAAAATTTGCTGACGAAGACTACAAATTGGTTTTGTTTTTATACAATGAAGAAAAGGATTTTTATAGATCAATTTGCTTCCATGCACAACAGTTTGTTGAAAAACTCCTGAAGGGTATTATAGAAGGAGCTGGTCTATCTCCTCCAAAAATCCATGACATCAACGCACTCGTAAAACGAGTCAATAAACTGGGCATTACCGTTCCTTTGAAAGAGCATGAAATTCTTTTTTTGTCTTCCATTTATATCGACGTTCGCTATGCCCCTGATGTTGGGTTACTACCAAATGGTGAACCTGCTCGGAGAGATGTTGATATTGCTATTAAGGCTGTTAAAAAACTAAAAGAATGGGTTGATTGAATAACGATGCATTTTGAATGAAAAGATAAAAAGAAATTTTGAATGATGAACTTTGAATTTTGAATGCCTGCCCTGTAAGGAGCCTGCGACTGTACAGGGTTGAATTTTGAATTATCGGGAGATTTTTTTGTTTTTTGCAATTCATCATTTAGCATTCAACATTCAACATTTATTGTGGGATAAATTGGATGAACATATTAGTAACAGGCGGCGCCGGGTATATTGGCAGTATTGTTGTTGAGGAATTGTTAAATCAAGGTCACTCAGCCATTGTCATTGACAACCTTCAAGAGGGTCATAAAGAGGCCGTTTTGCCGGAAGCAATATTTTATGAAGGCGATTTTGGTAACAAAAAGCTGTTAGATAAGATTTTTGAAAATCATAAAATAGATGCTGTTTTGCACTTTGCTGCAGAGACAACCATCGAGTTTTCCATGTCCGATCCTGCAAAATATTTTATCAACAACGTAGTCAACGGGATTTCTTTGCTCGAGAACATGCGAAAGTACGGTTGTAATAAGTTCATTTTTTCATCTACGGCTGCTACATTTGGGGAGCCGCAGTACACACCGATTGATGAAAAGCATCCGCAGTTGCCGATTAATGCCTACGGTGAATCAAAGCTCATGTTTGAACATATTCTGGATTGGTATCATAAAGCGTATGGTCTCAAATTCAATGCTTTTCGTTATTTCAATGCCGCCGGTGCTTCGGAGAAATTGGGAGAAGCGCACAGACACGAAAGCCATCTTATTCCGGTTATTATACAAGTTGCTTTGGGGCAAAGAGAAAAAATATCCATCTTTGGCAATGACTATCCCACAAAGGATGGCACCTGCATTCGGGATTATATCCACGTCAAAGATCTGGCCCAGGCGCATATTCTGGCTCTGGAAAATCTGGATAAGCGGCCCAATGCCAAATACAACCTGGGCAATGGAGAAGGATTTTCCAATCTAAAAGTTCTGCAAATGGTAGAAAAGGTATCCGGCAAAAGGATTAACTATGACTTTGCTGATCGCAGATCAGGTGATCCTGCTGTTTTAATTGCTTCGTCTGAATTAGCGCAAAGAGAGTTGGGATGGAAACCGAAATATGCGGATTTGGAGAGCATTGTACGATCTGCGTGGGAGTGGCATTCTGCCCACCCGTTGGGGTACAAGGAATAATGTAGATAGCACTGAAATTGCCGAAGGAGGACAGTGAGATGAAAATAAGATACAGTGTGTTGGTGTTTAAGGAAGGTGATACTTACGTTGCTTACACGCCTCAATTAGACCTTTCCAGTTGTGGTACATCTCCAAAAGAAGCACGTAAAATGCTTGATGAAGCTGTTGGACTTTTTTTGGAAGAAGCGGAGAAACTGGGAACCATAGAGGATATTCTTCGGGAAGGTGGTTATGACAAAGATAAAGATGTGTGGGTTCCACCAACCATTGTTGAGATAGCCACTGCAGAAAACTTTTGATGCCAAGAATAACTCCCCTTCATTATAAGCGTCTAATCAAGATATTCGAGCAGGCCGGTTTCCATGTAAGTCGTACGAAAGAAGATCATGTGGTCATGGTTAAAACAAAAACTACCAGACCTTTAGTGATTCCTAAGTGGGCAGAGGTTCCTGTTTTTATCATTAAGAATAATCTGCGGTCTGCTGGATTAACGAGGGAGCAATATTTTGAGTTTCTTGCGAGGG
>CAZPNF010000416.1:0-2462 GCA_964587715.1 uncultured bacterium
TTTCACACCCCAGAAAAATGTAATGCGTTTTTTTAATTCCAGCAGCTTATCAATAAGAAAAAAAACAGGTGCACTCCCCATACCACCAGCCACAATGAGTGCATGAGAAAATGGCCTGTCTAAACAAAAACCTGTTCCAAGAGGACCTATCAGATCAAGCATATCACCCTGCTCTAATCCCCGTATAAGTTCTGTCCCACGGCCGACGATTCTATAGAGAAGTTTTATCTCTTCTTTTTTGGAATCAACTCTGTGAATGCTTAAAGGTCGTCTCAACAGCGGATCCATTCCATTGCCAATTCTAACGTGGACAAATTGCCCTGGAGAACTCGTGCTGGCAATCTCATTTGATTCCAGCGACATAGAATATATATCTTCGCTTATTTTCGTTTGACTGATTATCCTGCACTGATGTTGACTCACAGAGCTCCCTCATTTTATAAACTTTGTATTCTCTTTTTGCTTCAAAGGAATAGGTGAAGTTTTTTTCTTGGGGATTTCTTCTACCTTTATAGGTTCTTTCAGCCGATTCTTTTTCAGCTCCTCTTCTGCCGGCACTTTTTGCTTTTTCTTCTTTTCGTCGGGATTTTTCTCTGCCTCAGGTTTTTCTTTCATTGACTTTTTGGCTTTAACTGTCTGGACTTTTTCTCTCACTTTTTTTGCATACACTGTCTCAGGATACTGTATCATCAAACTATCATACAGCGAAACAGCCAGAGAAAAAGAATCCATTTTTGTTTCGTAAATCCAGCCCATAGAATAAAGTGCTTTCGGAGCTAGCTCTGAATCAGGAAATTTTTCCCATATCAATTTATACTTCTGAAGAGCCTTATAAGGATTGTTCTTTTCAAAGAGAAATCTCTCTCCACTCTCAAAAAGTTCACGGACAGAATCTTCCTTCGTCTTGACCGTTGGAAGTCCCAACAATTCGCGGGCTGCATTGGAAAAATGAGACTGAGGATATTCTGCAATTAACCTGTGGTAACAACTATCTGCTGCTTCTGGTTTATTGTAGATTTCGCGTAATACATAGCCCAGATTGTAAAGAGCCTGTGGTGCATACGGACTCCTGGAAAATTGAGTCACCATTCGTTTGTACTGATTTATTGCTGAATCAGGAAGCGAAAAGCGAAAAAGATATAGTTCGGCCAACAATAATAGGTTTTTATCCAACTCTTCCACACGAAAGGTTTTTAACTCCGGGTTGACGGCAATTTTTGACTTCTCAGATTCCTTAAATTTTTTTCTGAGTTTCTTCAATTCCTGGACTAGATCTAATCCCTGCGGTATCATTCCTTCAGTAATCCAGATATTCCAATTCATCTGCTGTTTTTCTTCCTTTCCAAAACCTCTGGGAGACTCATTAAAAATCTCTTTGTGAGAAGAAGTCAACCCTACTGAATCTGCAAAAACCTTTCCTGCCATCCTCAAAAGTAATCGCACCCTGGCAGAATCTGTTGACGCAGAATCTACCATTGCATATAATTTTTCGTCCGTAAGAGTATCAGTCTGCGTTTTTTCTGTTCCTAACACTAATTCTCCACCTTTTCCTCTCTGCGCCATCTCAATCACTTGCTTTAAAGCTTGAAGCCGCAGAATAGCTAATTTTCTGGTATCAGCGGAATCAGCATATTCGGACTGCCTGTAGTCTGTCCTTACGTGACTAAATTGCTCCAGAGCACGATCATAATCCCTCTTATTCTCCTCAAATATTTTCCCTAACACATAGCGTGCCTCGGCTGAATACTTTGTCTCCTTGTGTGCTTGGATTATATCTTCGTATGCGAGGACAGCTCCATCAATATCGCCTTTCAGAGTAAGACAATACGCAATCTCTAATCTCAGATCAGGAATCCATTGTTTGTTGTTTTCATCTGCCAGTAACGTTTCCAGAAGATGGATTGCATCATCGAGACGGTTTTGTTGTTCCCCTATCTCTGCATATCTCAGTTGAGCTTCAAAACGAAGTTCAACAGATGGATTTGCCTCCAAAACTTTTTTAAAAAACTCAGCAGCTTTTTCGTAATTTCCAAGAGAATCATAATCTGCCGCTATGGTAAAGAGTGCCTCAGCTTTTTTATCTTCCAACCCTTCTTTAACAGCCTTCTGGTAAAAATGAACAGCGGTTTCGAATTCTCTGCTCGTTTCATAAAGTTTAGCAAGATAAAAATAGGCTTCTCCTTTGACCTTTTTTGAAGTTTTTTGGTTTATAAGTTTTCTAAATTCTTTTTCTGCATCGTCGAATTGATTTAAAGCAAGATCTGTTTTAGCCAGCCAGAGGTCTGCTTCTACCAGAAGTCCACTGCGAGGATAGTTTGTTTTGAGTTCCAAGAATTTTCGTCGAGCCTTAATATATTCCCCCAGAAAATAGTAACTTTTCCCCAACAACATGAGTGCATCATCTACATATTTACTTTTGGGATAGAACTCAATAAGTTTCAGAGCCTTATCAATTGCTTTAT
>CAZPNF010000417.1:0-2452 GCA_964587715.1 uncultured bacterium
AGTCGATTACCTGAAGTATGATTATTGTTTTTGCCCCGATTATGTTTCTGCCAACAATGATTACCGTATGGCCATAGATCGGTACAAAGCCATGGGCGATGCTCTGAAGGCTACCGGACGTCCCATTGTATTCAGTATCTGTGAATGGGGAACCAATAAACCCTGGTTGTGGGCAAAAGGGATAGGGCATTTGTGGCGGACAACAGAAGATATCCAGGATTGCTGGGATTGTAAAACAGACTGGGGTGGTATGGGATGGACAAAAATTCTTGATCTTCAGGTAAGACTGGAATCTTATGGAGGACCAGGTCACTGGAACGATCCTGATATGTTAGAAGTGGGCAACGGCGGTATGAGTGTAACAGAGTACCGTGCACACTTCAGTTTGTGGTGCATACTCGCTGCACCTCTTATGGCCGGGAATGACCTCAGAAACATGTCACCAGAGATTACTGAAATATTAACCAACAGAGAAATAATTGCTGTAGATCAAGATTCCCTGGGAATGCAGGGGCGTAAAGTCAGAGATAATGGGGATCTTGAAGTCTGGTCAAAACAATTGAAAGACGGATCGTGTGTAGTAGCTCTACTCAACCGCAGCAAAGTAGACACAACGATTTCTGTAGCATGGAACGAAATAGGATACACAAACCATTTACGGGCAAAAGTCCGTGATCTGTGGCAGAAAAAAGACCTCGGAAAATTCAGAGGAAAATTCTCAGCAAAGGTCCCATCTCACGCTGTTGTCATGATCAAGGTAACGCCGTAAAACAAAAAAGCTACAACTTATTGTAGATCACATCCTTTATCATCAACATAGAAAGGAAGAACAATGGTATTGACAAAAAAGAAAAACACACCTTTACTGCTATCTTCGCTCCTGTTTTTTGCAGTTCTGCTCTCAGGATTTTCGAATCTTTTGGCAGAGCAAAAAAACTTCACGCTGAGCAACAGCAAAATCTCCTGTACCATCAATTTTGAGAACGGAAAACTTATCTCTGAAAAATTTCAGACAAAACCTGAATGGTCATCCAGTTTTGGAGTCAGACAAACCACTCTTGAGACTGATGGAGATTTTGAGATAAATGTAATGTGGACAGGTTGGTGTGCACCGGGAAAGATTAATAATGCTGAGAATCCTGTCATCTTTTCAAAAAAGAACTTCATACTTAAACATCAGGAGACAAAAGAGCTTCCGGATGGAACTAAAGAACTCCGACTTTACCTGACAGGCACTTATAATCCCATTCAAATAAAAATAACATATCAGCTTCTACGAGAAGCTTTCTATCTCAAACGGAGAATCTCTCTACGAGATACACTGTACGGTCTTCACTTTCTCCGAAAGATCTGGCCGAGAAGAAGCCGCATCTTCGGAAATATCTCCGTGATCAAGAAAGGCGGATTCGGCCAGCCAGCAGCCGTGCTGATCGAAGATGGAGGTGCTTTTTTCGGTCTTGAATACCCGACATCTAATAATTCCATAATAGAAAAAGAAGAAAACACCTTTATCCAATGTGGTGAAATTGTGGGGAAAAAGATCGGGAAAGAATGGCTTGACAGTGAATGGGCAGTTACAGGACTCACACCAGATCATGCTGTAAAACGCTGGTTTTTTAAGTATCTGGATAAAGTCCGCGTTGCTCCTCTGAAGCCCTACATACTCTACAACAGCTGGTACGATCTCCGCTCTCCTGTAATGGTCAAAGATTCTACCCACATCATGAACGAAAAAAACGTGATGCGGATAATCACTCTCTTTAAAAAGAACATGGTGGATAAATACGATGTACATCTCAATGCTTTCGTACTGGACGACGGCTGGGACATTTACAGAAGTGACTGGGTTCTCAGAAAGAAAGAGTTCCCCAATGGGTTAAAACCAATCACAGCCGAACTTGCAAAAACCAATACTGTTCTCGGTTTATGGTTCGGACCGATAGGTGGATATTCTCACCGTAATTGGCGCCTCAACTGGATGAAGGAACATGGATACGAAACAGTAGGAAGCGAGCTCTGTCTTGCAGGGAGAAAGTATCACCAGCTTTTCAAGAAAAGAGTCGTTGATTTTGTAGAAAAAGATGGGGTCGGCTACTACAAATGGGACGGAATTCAATTCTCCTGCAGTGAACCTGATCACGGGCATCCTGTTGGCATTTACTCACGCAGAGCAGTTATGGACTCTGTGATCGACCTCTGTCAGGCTGTCCGAAATAAAGATCCAGATGTCTTTTTAAACATTACCTCTGGCACCTGGCTCAGCCCGTGGTGGGTCAAATATGCCAATCAGATATGGATGCAGGGGTCTGACTACGGTTATGCAAATGTGCCTTCTATAAGCCGCAGAGACGCTGCAATTACGTATCGAGATTTTGTTCTCTTCGATGACCTGTGTAAAAAGAAGTTCTGGTTCCCCATTGCCAATCTCATGACACACGGTATAATAAAGGGA
>CAZPNF010000418.1:0-2450 GCA_964587715.1 uncultured bacterium
TGTTCTGCTTTTCCCTTTGTTTTATAAATTTTCCCCGATAGAGGACGAATCATTAAAAAGCCGACTAAAATCCATTTCAGAAAAAGTGGGTCTCACAGTCTCTGGAATTTTTTCTTTTAACCTCAGCAAGAACACTAAAAAAGCTAATGCTGCGTTTGCCGGTCTTGGAAAAACGAGACGGATACTCCTTGCTGATACGCTGCTTGAGAATTTCTCAATTGAAGAAATTGAAACTGTGACAGCGCACGAGCTTGGTCATTACCGTCACGATCATTTATGGAAGGGGATTTTTCTCAGCCTTGTATTTACTTTCGGAGGGTTGTTCTCGTCCAATGTACTTTTTCGTCTTACAATGAAAAACTTTGGTGGAGTACGGGGCGACGAATTAGCAGCACTCCCCCTGCTCGCTCTTTTTCTGATGGGTTTTGGTCTGGTTGTTGCGCCGCTTCAGAATGCAGTGTCTCGGCATTTTGAAAGGCAGGCGGACCTTTTTTCTGCTGAGTTAACGAAAAATCCTGACTCTTTTATTTCGGCTTTAGAGAAATTGGAAAAGTTAAACAAAGCCGATCGCGAACCTCATCCCCTCGTGGAATTTTTCTTCTACAGTCATCCGCCCATTAAAAAAAGGATCGACAATATCCGACTGGCAAAAAGGGGAGATAAATGAAGAAGATTTTCCCATGCTTTATGGTTGTAATCCTTTTCGCACTGTCAACAAAGGGTGCTGAAAACAATAGCTCTTTGCCTGTTCCTCGCGGTCTTGAACTCCAGGTTCAATTCTGGGTTAATGTCTACACAAAATACTCGATTTCTCAGAGAATTATTCACGATGGTGATAAACCCGAGCGGATTTACAAAGTCCTGGATTTCAGGTCTCTTTTCCCGGACAGGGATCCCACAAGAAAAGAGAAAGTTCGTATTCTTAAAAAAGAGAAAGAGAAAATAATAAAAATCTTGAAGAAACTGGCATCAAGAAAAACACGGGTAGAGAATCTCCCCCCTGGGGAACTAAGAATATACCGCCTGTTTGGCAAACATCCCCAGAAAAAATTATTCCTCAGGGCAGTTCATTGTGTTAGAATTCAGGGTGGGATGAAAGAGGCTTTTAGAGAAGGGATTGCACGTTCGGGACGCTATCTTCCTGCTATTCAGAGAATTCTCAGAGCAAATGGAATTCCGGAAGAGCTGGCTTACCTGCCTCATGTAGAATCTTCTTTCAATCCTCAAGCCCGTTCCAGGTCTGGTGCTGTCGGTATCTGGCAGTTTACACGAGGGACAGGTAAACATTACCTTTCTATCAACCGGAGAATAGACGAGAGAAAAGATCCTCTTCTTTCTACTGCGGCGGCTGCCAGATTGCTCAAGGACTACTACGAAATTCTTGGAACGTGGCCCCTTGCAATAACTGCATATAATCACGGTCTTGCCGGTGCACGACGTGCAGTGCGAAAGACAAAAACCACTGATCTGGAGGAAATAATTAAAAAGTACCGCAGTCCAAGATTTGGTTTTGCATCCAGAAATTTTTATACGGAATTTCTCGCTGCCCTCTGGGTTGCTCGAGAACCAACTGATTACTTTAAAAATATCACTATGGAATCTTCTGCCATTTCTTCTGCCAAAATTTCTTCAGTAATTGGGGGATTGTCCGCAGTGGGGAAAACAGTTCAACAGAATTCCTGTAACGAGGATATCCCTGAAAAAGATTCGGATAATGTTGGAGAGCTCTGGTCAAAAACTAAAATACTCTTCAAAATTTATGGTAATGTAATTGTGGTGCAGCCAGAAGAAACCTTAGGCCATTATGCTGATTGGTTGGAACTTCCAACAAATAAGTTGAGGAAACTCAATAACCTGAGATATGGCCAGAGAATTCGAGTTGCCCAGCACTTGCAGCTCAGTTTTAGAAATGTGTCCCCAAAAACCTTTGAAAAACGAAGAGCAACTTATCACAGGTTAATCCAGCAGAAGTTTTTCCAGAAACACAGAGTGGATAATTGTAGAGTTTATACTGTCAGGCAGGGGGAGACATTCTGGACTATGGCAAAGAAGCGCTTTGATGTTCCGCTCTGGCTTCTTGTAGCGTGGAACCGGGAGGAGAATCTGAATCGCGTTATTCCTGGCCAGCAAGTGAATGTCCCTGTTGTTACGAGTGTGGGAGATTATAGGTAGAAGGGGTAAGAGAATAGGGAGTAAGGAGTACGTTTTTTTCTCCGAAACAGAGATGCCAGATTCTGATTCAAAACAAAAACGACTTTTTCTTTTAGATGGAACGGCATTGGCCTATCGTTCCTTTTTCGCCTTTATCAGGAATCCCTTAATCAATTTCAAGGGAGTTAACACTGGTGGTGTCTTCGGATTTACAAATACTTTGATGAAAATCCTGAGAGAAGAAAAGCCAGACTACATTGCCTGTGCATTTGATACATCAGCCCCAACTTTTAGACATA
>CAZPNF010000419.1:0-638 GCA_964587715.1 uncultured bacterium
GATGATAGGAGAAGAGAGTTTTTTTCTCAAGAATTTTCATGCAGAGGATACAAATCCTGGGAAACAATGTTTGAAGACGAATCTTTAGATTCTGTAATAGTTTCTACGCCCAATAAATTTCTTGCTTTTGTTGTGAAAGTAGCTGCTTCAAAAGGTTTTCATATACTGTGTGAAAAACCGCTGGGAAGAAATCCAGATGAGTCTTTTGAAATGGTAAAAATTTGTGAAAAGTCTGGAGTCTTACTCAAAACAGGTTTTAATCACCGCTATCATCCTGCTGTGTGGAAAGCACACAAGTTCGCTGTTTCTGGTAAAATCGGAAAGATCTTTTTCCTGCGAGCACGTTATGGACACGGAGGACGGCCTGGATATGATAAGGAGTGGCGCGGAGATCCTGAACTGGCGGGGGGTGGTGAGCTTTTGGATCAGGGAGTGCATATTGTAGATTTATTTCGACGGTTTGCAGGAGATTTTGAAGAAGGTTTTGGATATGTAGCACGATACTTCTGGGATGTCGAACCTCTTGAAGATAATGGATTTGCTCTTTTTAAAACTTCCTCTGGAGTTATAGCAGAAATGCACACAAGCTGGACTAACTGGAAAAATATCTTTTCTTTTGAGGTCTTTGGCGAGAAAGG
>CAZPNF010000419.1:648-2413 GCA_964587715.1 uncultured bacterium
TCCATAGATGGATTGGGGGGGAGTTATGGTAAGGAAACTCTGACTCTTGGTAAAAGAAAACCTGAGTCAGGTCCTCCTTTAATTGAGAAATTTGAGTTTGATGGTACTGATCGCTCATGGGTAGAAGAATGGAAAGATTTTAGGTCAGCTATTAAAGAGGACCGTGAACCCATGGCTAATGGTTGGGATGGATACAGAGCCAATCAGATGATATATGCAATTTATGAGTCTAATCGAAGTGGGAAATCGTCGAAGATAGAACAGAAGGTAAAGGATTGAAAAGTTCGGGGAAACGAGTAGGTGTCTTAACGGGCGGAGGAGATGTTCCACCGCTCAATTCAGTCTTGAAATCAGTGTGTGAGTCTGCAGAACATTACGGTGTTGACGTTATTGGTTTCTGGAAGGGTTGGGAAGGCTTAATCTCAGAGGATGGATTTGTCAGGCTTCGTTCTGAGATGATAGATGAGAACAGGGGCGGGACCTTTCTAAAATCCTCTCGAGTAAGTTTAAATAAAATCGAAGGAGGTGCTGAAAAGGCTCTTCAAAGGCTTAATGATCTCGATATCCAGACTTTGATTGTGATTGGAGGAGAAGATACACTTTCTAATGCTTTGCTTTTAGACGGCTTTCCACAGATTCTCATTTCCAAAACGATTGATAATGATGTTGGACGTATAGAAGATAATAAGAATAAAACGTTCAACATTATAAATTATTTTACGCTGGGTTTTCCAACAGCGCTTAGAAAAATCGTTTCGTATATCAGCTGGGAGGAAGGACTCAGAACCACGGCATATTCTCATGAAAGAATTATTGTCGTAGAATCTATGGGGATGCATGCAGGTTGGCTCGCTTCGAGTTCCGTTCTTGGAAAACCCGATTATATCTTTATCCCGGAAGTTCCCATTGATTACGAATCCTTTATTCGCAGTTTGGTTAACTTGTACACCAAACAGAAGCAAGCTATTGTGGTAGTTGCCGAGGGAGCAAGGTGGGAAGATGGGTCGTATATTTCTGGAGATTATTCTGAGATAGATGATTTCGGACATCCACGTTTTAGAGGTGCAGCAAGAGAGTTGTATAGTAGACTGAAGAAAGACCTTGCTTCTTTTTTTGATACCCGAAATGTTAATTTTGTAAATCCTTCTTATCTTTATCGTTCTGGTGCACCGTGTGATATGGATAAAGAATGGGGATGGGAATTGGGTAGAAAAGCGGTTGAACTTTTAATGGATGGAATGAATGATTCAATTTTCCTTTCGATCCAGCGGAAGGATGAGACATTTTATATTGAGCCCTATCCCGTAAAGGATATTCAAAGTATTGAAGATTTTCATCGCTTTGTCCCAAAAAGTTTCTACAATCCAGAAACCTTTTCCGTTACAGATGATGCCGTAGATTACTTCAGGCTATTTATTTAGGCGGATGAGTTCTTTTGATGTTCTTTGTCTAAGGAAAGGAGCAGTATATGTCTTTTGTAGATCAATATTTTTCCGAAGTAAAATTGATTGTTGATAAGATAAACTGTAAGGCCATTGAGAAAATGGTTGAATTTTTATTAGATATTAGGGAGTCGAATGGAAGGCTTTTTTTTATAGGTGCAGGAGGTGGTGCCGCCAATGCATCTCATGCTGTGAATGATTTCAGAAAAATAGCCGGGTTTGAGGCATACACACCCACAGACAATGTTTCAGAATTGACAGCAAGGGTGAACGATGATGGCTGGGAGACTGTATTTGTTAATTGGTTGAAAGGATCTAAACTT
>CAZPNF010000420.1:0-2410 GCA_964587715.1 uncultured bacterium
AAACCTCCCGCGTGTCGGCGCAATTCTCGATACTAAAGAGGGGAGAATCGATCTGTGAGTCAATGTCAATTGGAGAACATTTCCGATATGGTAGGTATAGGCAAACTTTATTTTTGTACCCTGGTCCCAAAAGGACATGGCAGCGTTGTATCGGCTGAAAACATAGGCAGTTCGCAGGAGAATTGCATCATTTAACTGCCAGTCTGCACCAAGATCAACCTCTCCAAGATTAAAACAATAATTCGTCCCATCCTGAGAAAGGTGGCGCATCTGCTGATAAGCTTCTAAGAAAAAAGTGGGGCGAAATCGTTTGTACTCAAATATACCAAAAAGGTCTGTGTCGAATAGTCTGTTGAAAGCAGCACCTCCGAGAAAAGAAATCCTATCGAGAAAATCACTCCCGTATAAATAGGTGCCAATTTTTACTTTTTGTGGGTAATCCATCATAATCCGCGGCAGAAAAGAGAATTTTGAATAGATTGGCTTGTACGGCCGAGATTTGTATTGGGGAACTTCCCTGTCATCGAATTGAGTAATACTCCATTTGTGAGAACTCATCTCTTTCCTGATAGAATCATAGGGAGTAGAATAGAATGTTTCGTTTTTCGCAATATTTTTCAGAGAATCTATCCTGACTATTTTGTACCCATCCGCAGTAAAAAGTGAATAGACCAATTCTTCTCCACGATTTACTGCCGGCATAAAAGCTCCGCCAAGAACATTGGTAAGCTGAGAAATCTCCCCTGAAGCTAAGTCTAATTTATAGATGTTGAATATACCTGTGCTATCACTGCTGTAGTAAAGAGTTTTACCATCATGAGAAGGGAAAGGATCACGTTCGTCGTGCTCTGTTTTGATTATATATTTGAAATTCAAGCCTGTTGAATCCACCATTGCAATATCTCTTCCTTCTCTATCTCTTGAGATGGCAAAAACAATCTTTCCATTATCCAGCCACAGTGGGCAGTAAACCTGCTCTCCACTGTGGAACGAGGTAATTTTCTTGAAGTTTTGGCCATCTAAGTTCACAAGGAACAGGTTTGAAGTTCCATCCTTCTCAACCACACAAACAAACTTCTGACCGTCTCTGGACCAGTCAGGCTCCTTTGCCCGCATGGAATGAGTTATACGTTTCTCTTTTTTCCTTTCCAGATCGTAGATATAAAGGTCGTAGTAATGGGATCCCTGATGCGTGAGAGTTCTCTTAGCATACACAAGTTTTCTTCCATCAGGAGACCACGAAAAAGAAGATGTAACACCGCTGATCAGCTTTCTCGATTTTCCTGAATCAAGATCATAAATCCAGAAACTGAGCTGGGATAGATAATCCCTGCCTCTATTGGAGAGATAAGCAATCTTTTTGCCTTCCGGAGAAAAAACAGGATGGAAATTCCCTATTCCTCTTTTTTCCATGATCCTGCCCATCACAAGATGATCTCTTATCAGAACAGTTCCTTTTTCGTACCCCTGTTTCAGCCAATTTACCCACTCGCTGTAAAATTTCTTTTCGTCTTTTTTGAATACCTTTTTTACTGCACCAGAGAAACTCATTCTAAATGGTTTCTTCATTGCTCTTATCAAATCTCTAAGCACAGTCTCTCCATACTGTTGAACCATGTAAAGAGTTAGACCGTATCCCTGGTTGTAGACCCGTTCGTTTCCCAGGCTGTTCTTGTCAAAAATTCTCATATCATTTAAGCTGAGGAGTTCCCCTTCCAGAACAGCAGTGCTCAAAACCATGTCACGGTGCGTATCCCATGTATCGTAATCAAAGCCTGCTCTCTGGAATTGAGCCACACCCTCGGCAAACCACGGCGGAATGGTTGTCCCTGGCACAGGCATGGAAACAAGTGTTTTGGGATAACCATGAATCACATCAGGGCGCTTCTCCTTCTCGTAGTCAAACCACTGGAAATAGATTGCAGGAATCTGCCGGGGCATCTTGCGGGCAGCACCAAGAGAAATCATGTGACTGAACTCGTGGGTGACAACATTTCTCAACCAGTCATGCGTACCGCGAAGCTCGAAATCCATTGCGGGAGCCCAGACTTCAACCTTGTTATCATAGAAAAAAGCTGCACCATTTGAATTGTCGTCATGATCTCTTACAATAAAGTGAATCTTGCCGTTGGGCTTGTACTCGTAAAGGGAGGTAATCGGCCCGTAGATGTCCTCGGCAATTTTGGCAATAAGAAAAGCAGTCCTCTCTTCCCCCTGATGGAAATGGACAAAAAAATGATCTGTTTCAATAGTTCGCCACTTAAGTTCAGGATGGTTGTATTTCTGGGTCTGGGCTGAACTCCATCCAGATACGCAAACCATCAATAATATGGCTGCACGACTAAAGTGTTTCATAAAAAATCCTGGAATAATTTTTACCCGGTGTTACCTATTTTAGTCTCACGCCAAG
>CAZPNF010000421.1:0-2406 GCA_964587715.1 uncultured bacterium
GGTGAATGGCTTTGCGTTGGGAGGTGGATGTGAGCTTGCCATGGCGTGTGACATTCGTATTGTATCAGAAAAAGCCAAGTTTGGACAGCCGGAAGTGAATTTGGGAGTGATTCCAGGCTTTGCAGGTACCCAGCGTCTGCCCAGACTTGTAGGACTGAGTAGAGCCAAGGAACTTCTTCTCACAGGAGATATGATCGATGCAAAGACTGCACTTTCTTTTGGGTTGGTGAACAGGGTGGTTGCTCCTGAGATGTTGTTGGATGAGTCAAAAAAACTTGCAAAGAAGATTCTCTCCAAAGGGCCATTAGCAATAAAGATGGTTAAAGCGTGTGTTACCTATGGTATTCAGACTGACATCGATACAGCGGGTGCATTTGAGTCTGACGCCTTCGGCCTCTGTTTTGCTTCTGGAGAAACGAGAGAGGGAATGAGCGCCTTTTGGGAGAAGAGAGAACCAAAGTTCTAGTTGGATCGATTGTATAATGTTTGGAGGGATTGACTATGACACTTGACGAACGTTTAGAAAGCGTTGCTGTTATCGGAGCCGCGGGGAAAATGGGAAGTGGCATTGTTTTGCTTTTGGCTCGGGAGATGGCAAAACTGAAAATCAAGAATCCGAAAAAAGGGTACCATCTCTACGCTGTGGATGTATCTGAAAAGGCCCTGGATGGACTTATCTCATACATTCGGATGCAGGCGAGAAAAGCTGCAGAGAAAGGATGTGTGATGCTCAGGGAACTTTACAAGGATCGTCCTGACTTAGTCGAGAATTTTGATATAATCAATCAATTCACACAGGATGTTATGAGTGTACTCCGTCCAGCAATAGATTTAGCTGTAATCAAGAATGCGCGCATGGTTTTTGAAGCCGTTATCGAGGATGAAGATTTAAAGATAAAGATCTTGAAACAAGTGAATGCGATTTGTTCCTCTGATACTTTTTATTTCACAAATACTTCATCTATTCCAATTCATGTAATAGATGATGGTGCCGACCTCGGAGGTCGTATCATTGGTTTTCATTTCTATAATCCACCTCCTGTCCAGAAGTTAGTTGAGCTTATTCCTGCCAGATCAACAAAGAAGGAACTCGTAGATATCTCTTACGAGATTGCCACGAGATTGAGGAAGAAGATCATTTCTTCTAACGACATGGCAGGCTTTATAGGGAACGGTCATTTCATGAGGGACATTCTCCACGCCACGAATGAAATAGAAAGACTTTCCGGAACTTTTTCTCCTGTCGATGCCATCTATGCAATTAATAAGGTAAGTCAGGATTTTTTGATCCGTCCGATGGGTATTTTCCAGCTTGTCGATTATGTCGGTGTTGAAGTATGTCAGCTTATCATGAGGGTTATGACCACTCATATCTCTGGTGTCACGTTGGAGAGTGATTTAATCAATCGTATGGTAGAGAAAAAAGTCATTGGTGGTCAATATTCTGACGGCAGTCAAAAAGACGGGTTCTTAAAGTATGAGAAGAACCGTGTTGCAGAAATTTACGATATCGACAGCGGGAAATATGTCATGTTTGATCCTGAAGGTTGGACGAAAAAAGTTGATGAGAAACTCGGTCCACTGCCCGATGGATGGTTACCTTGGCGAAAGCTTCTCCGGGATCCTAATAGGGAAGAAAAACTCAGAACGTATTTTGGTAATTTGAAAAATATGAGTACACTTGGCGCGAATTTAGCAAGAGCCTACTTCAGACGATCAAAAGAAATCGCTGAAAATTTGGTCAATTATGGCGTGGCCCATAATGTGGAGGACGTGAATGGTGTTTTGACAAATGGGTTCTACCATTTTTATGGACCAGTTAACGATTACGTAAGTTAGCATAAAACCTAGCGATGTAATTATGGAGGTCCACAGATGAAAAAGATGCGAAAACCGGTCTACTTTACGGCCGGATACAATACGGTTTCTTTTGGCTCGGGTCGAAAAGAATTCCATCCCAAAAAACCCAGACCCGGGATCGAACATTACATTAATGAGGCAGGTAGGGGTGCTATTGAACAGATCGATGATCCGACCTATATCGACGAGGGGGTTATAAGTAATTTTATGGCTGCCCGATTTAACAAGCAGGGAAATCTAGCAAGTCTTATGGTTAATATTCATCCCTCTTTTGAGTATAAACCCATGGTAAGGGTAGAGGGTGCTTGTGGCTCTGGTGGGCTCAGCCTGGCAACAGCAACAAAAACTGTTCTATCCGATATGGCCGATGTGGTTCTGAGCGTAGGTGTTGAAGTTCAGAACACTATGAAGGCGATCTACGGAGCGGATGTCTTGGCAGGAGCTGGTTACTATGCTGGTGAAAGGAAAGCAGGTCATGCTTACTTTTTCCCATCAGCATTTTCAGACCGGGCCGGAGTCTGTTATGAAAGGTTCGGACATAATAAG
>CAZPNF010000422.1:0-2401 GCA_964587715.1 uncultured bacterium
TTACCATGGGATCACGGGACTCGTCTAAGGTTATGATGGAAAAGGTAACAAACGATGCAGTGGCTCACATCAAGGGTCTTGCGATCAAACGAGGACGAAATGTGAAATGGGCAGAGGAAGTTGTTAGAAAGAGCGTTTCAATAACAGAGAAAGAAGCATTGAAAAAGAATGTTATTAATTTTATTGCAAAGGATATGGATGATCTTCTCACGCAGCTTGATGGAAAAACAGTTCAACTGAACCGAGAAAAAGTTACTTTAAACACAGAGGGTGCTGAAATAAAACGTTATCCCATGAGCTGGCGGTACAAGATTCTGGATAAAATTTCAGATCCAAACATTGCTTACCTTCTGATGATGCTCGGGATCTACGGTATCTTTTTTGAATTGTCAAATCCCGGATCTGTTTTCCCTGGTATTTTAGGAGGTATTTTTCTCATCTTAGCTTTTTTTGCATTTCAGGTGTTGACCATAAACGCTGCAGGTCTTCTTCTTATATTGTTAGCATTGGTGTTTTTCCTTTTGGAGATTAAAATTACAAGTTATGGATTATTAACAATGGGAGGTATAGTGTCCATGGTTTTGGGTTCTCTTATGCTTTTCCGTTCGCCAGAGGTGAAGGTATCTCTGAGTATCATAATACCAGCAGTAATAGCCACTGCAGCATTCTTCATTTTTGCTGTTGGGATGGCACTCCGAATACAAGCAAAGAAAGCAACTACCGGTAAACAGGGTCTTGTGGGAGAAATAGGAATGACCATAACGTCTCTGAATCTGGAGGGCCAGGTTTCTGTTCATGGTGAAGTGTGGAAGGCGGTGGGTGATGAGAAAATTAAAAAGGGAGCGAAGGTTGAAGTGGTAGAAGTAGAGGGATTGGTTGTTAAGGTTCGTAGGGTTACAAAATAAGAACAGGAGGTTTTGTACAGACAAAAAAGATGTTTTTGTTACGGTAAGTAGTCATCACTAATTTTATTAAAAAGAAGGAGGTTATCATGGCAGGCTTAATCACTATTATCATCATTGGTTTTTTTATTTTAGCCAGTGCTATTCGGGTTCTCCGGGAGTACGAGCGGGGAGTTATTTTTAGGTTGGGACGTCTTGTTAAGGCCAAGGGGCCTGGTTTGATCCTGTTGATCCCCATAGTGGACCGTATGGTCAAAGTGAGTCTCAGGTTAGTGGCAATGGATGTGCCGTCTCAGGATGTAATTACCAAGGATAATGTATCCGTACAGGTCAATGCGGTAGTTTACTTTCGGGTTCTGGATGCAGGTAAGGCTATTGTGGAAGTTCAGGACTATCTCTATGCCACTTCCCAGCTTGCTCAAACAACGCTGAGGTCAATTTTAGGACAGTTTGAGTTAGATGAGCTTCTCTCAGAGAGGGAGAAGATCAACGCTAAGCTCCAGATCATACTTGACAAACACACAGATCCCTGGGGAATAAAAGTGTCGTTGGTAGAAGTGAAGCACATCGATCTTCCGGAAGAGATGAAGAGGGCCATTGCTCGTCAGGCAGAGGCCGAAAGGGAGCGTCGAGCCAAAATCATCCATGCTCAAGGTGAATTTCAGGCTTCTGAAAAGCTTGCCGCAGCTGCAGCAATACTCGGTAAGGAACCTGCAGCTATTCAGCTTCGTTTCTTACAGACTCTGGTACAGGTAGCTGCAGAAAACAATTCTACAACGATTTTCCCCGTGCCAATCGATTTGTTCAGACCTTTGCTCGAAAAGTACACGGGAAGCGGGACGAAAAAGTAACATATAAGGGCTTTTAGAGTAGATACTGAGTAAACTTTTGCAAGTTGCTTTGTTTTTTGCTTCTAAAAGGAATCTTAAAAAAATGTCATTCCCGCAATCTTTCAGCGGGAATCCAGAGGAAGTTGGGTGGGGGAATTATGAATAACCCAGCCACTGGATGCCTGATGTGTGTCCTGATTTCTTATCTTTAGGAGAAAATTTTAGGCATGACATTTTCCCTTATTTCCGTTCGACAAAATTTACAAAGGTTTAGATAGTAAGTTGGGCGTCTGAAACCTTTTCGGAACTTTGCGTGATACATATTAGTACATCTGATTATTTACCAAAGGAGAGATAGTATGGTCCAGTGGAAACGGGTGAAGTCCGCCACGGAATGGGGATTTTTTTACGGTATAGTTACCTGGCTTTTTGCAACAGGTATAACCAACAAGATTACCTCTGCTGGAGTCTGGGGGATTATTCTATCAAGAACCATCATGGGTTTTATTATTGGTATTATCAGGTGGAAATTCCCGTGGTGGGCAAGAGGACTTATAATAGGTGCAGGAGTCAACATCCTTTTTGCAGCAATCGCAGAGATTTCGCTGGGATTTATCCATAGATTATGTTTTGGGTGGATCTCTGGATTTTGGTTGATGCTGATTACTG
>CAZPNF010000423.1:0-2398 GCA_964587715.1 uncultured bacterium
AGTATATTGATTCCCTGCTTTCCAGGAGGCTTCGTAGTTGTTGGGATCAAATTTTAGCACTTTGAGGTAAGCAGCAGTTGCTCCTTTGTGATCCCATTTTGCTGATAAAGAATCTCCGAGAGCTATGTAATGTGCTACGGAGTCAGCGACATTTTCTTGAGCCAGGAGCGGGATGACAGTAAAACAGAAAATCACGGAAAGAATCAATGAGAGTTTTTTCATGACAGGTTTCCTCCATAGATTATTATACTTTCCTGAACTTATTCCCATACTCTGGAAGAGAATAATATAGATTAAAGATATTTTTCCAAAAACACAAGAGTTTTTTTAGGTTTAACTAATGAAAAGCAAAGATCTTCTTATCATCCGAGGAGCCAGGGAACACAATCTTAAAAATATTGATCTCGACATTCCCCGGAACAAACTTGTTGTTATTACGGGTTTGTCAGGTTCCGGGAAATCTTCCCTGGCATTTGATACTATCTATGCAGAAGGGCAGCGCCGTTACGTTGAATCTCTTTCTGCCTACGCCAGGCAGTTTCTGGGTCTTATGGAAAAGCCAGATGTAGATACTATCGAAGGTCTTTCTCCTGCTATTGCCATTGAACAGCGCAGTGCAGGGAAAAATCCTCGCTCCACTGTTGGTACTGTAACAGAAATCTACGATTATCTTCGTCTTCTCTACGCCAGAATCGGCATACCGTATTGTTATAACTGCGGCCGAAGAATTGAGAAACAAACTGTTGAACAGATTGTAGATTCAGTACTTGAGTTAAAAACTGGAACCAGGATCCAGATTCTTGCTCCTGTGGTAAGAGGTCGAAAAGGAGAATACAGAGAGGTTTTTGAGCAGATCAGGCGAGATGGGTACATAAGAGTGAGAGTGGATGGGGAAATCCTCGATGTAGATCAGCCTATCAAGATTGAAAAGAACAAAAAACACAACATCGAAGTTGTGGTAGACCGCCTCGTTGTGGATTCCAGGATTGCTGCCAGGCTGGCCGATTCCCTAGAGACGGCTTTGAAGCTTTCGTCAGGAGTTGTTATTGTTGACATCGTGGGTCGGGAAGAAAGGCTCTATTCAGAGCACTTTGCCTGTGTGCACTGCGGCATAAGTTACGAAGAACTATCTCCCAGGATGTTCTCGTTCAATTCCCCATACGGGGCCTGTCCTGTATGTAATGGTCTGGGCTCAATCATGAAAATAGATCCTGAGCTCGTGATACCCGATCCTGATAAGAGCCCAATAGAGGGTGCAATTGTTCCGTGGGGCGGCTTCAGAGAAGGATGGTATTTCAGTAGACTGAGGGCAGTTGCAAATGCATACGGTTTTTCAATGACAACTCCGTTCAAAGACCTGACTCCTGAGCAGCAAAATGTTATTCTCTACGGTTCTGGAAACAGGGAGCTTCGTTTTGAATACCAGTCTGCCAACAGGAAAGCAGAAGGAGTTTTTGTAAATCGATTTGAGGGAGTCATTAATAACTTAGAGCGTAGGTATCATCAAACAACCTCCCAGGGAGTTCGCAACTGGATTGAGCGGTTCATGAATGTTCTCCCCTGTCCTGAGTGTAAAGGTGCCCGACTAAAAAAAGAAAGTTTATCTGTCAAAGTAGGGGGAAAATCCATTTACGATGTAACCTGTCTTTCTATAAAACAGGCTATTCGTTTCTTTGATAACTTGAAATTAACCGAGAGAGAAGAAGTAATTGCTCATCAGATATTGAAAGAGATAAAAACAAGGCTGCGCTTTCTGATAAATGTTGGATTGGATTACCTTGCCTTGGATCGGGCAGCGGGGACTCTTTCAGGAGGAGAGGCTCAGAGGATCAGGTTAGCCACTCAGATCGGTTCCAAGTTAGTTGGTGTTCTCTATATTCTCGATGAACCCTCCATTGGTCTTCACCAACGGGATAACAAACGTCTTCTTGATACCCTTACCACACTTCGGGATCTGGGTAATACTGTTCTCGTTGTCGAGCATGACAAGGCTACCATTATGGCAGCAGATTTTGTTGTGGACCTCGGTCCTGGTGCAGGTGAACACGGTGGACAGGTCGTTGCCAGGGGGACACCGAGACAGATTCGGGAGACAAAAAAATCTATCACAGGGCAGTACCTTGCAGGAATCAGATCGATTCCAGTTCCGAAAACCCGCAGAAAACCAGATGGCAGGTTTCTTGTTCTGCGCGGTGCAGCGGGTAACAATCTCAAACACATTGATGTAAAAATTCCATTAGGTCTTTTTGTCTGTGTTACAGGTGTGTCTGGTTCTGGAAAATCCACCCTCATTAATGAAACGCTTTTTCCTATTCTCCTCAGACGATTCTATCGTGGGAAAGCTTCACCCCTTGCTTACAAAGATATCCAGGGGATTGAATATCTGGATAAAGTCATA
>CAZPNF010000424.1:0-2176 GCA_964587715.1 uncultured bacterium
GAGCTAAAGTGAACTAAAGTGACTAAAGTGAACTAAAGTGAGCTAAAGTTAACTAAAGTGAACTAAAATGAACTAAAGTTGGAGAATGGAAGGTTTGTCAGAAATTAAAAACATGATTTTAAGAGTAGGATAAAAGTGAGGTTTTTGCATGGAACAAAACAAAAACGTACTTATAGTTGGTGTTGGGGGACAGGGTGTGCTTCTGGCAAGTGAACTCCTGAGCTTTGCTGCCCTGGAAGCAGGTTACGATGTCAAGAAAAGTGAAATCCACGGAATGTCCCAGCGGGGGGGTGTGGTTTCCAGCCATGTGAGAATAGGGGAAAAGATTTACTCTCCCCTAATTAAAGAAGGAACTGCTGATGTGATTCTTGCCTTTGAAGAGGCTGAGGCTCAGCGGTGGGTTCATTTTCTAAAAGAAGGTGGTAAAGTGATTCTCAACAAATATAAACTTGTCCCCCCTATTGCGTCCATGAAAGGTTACAGCTATCCTGAGTATCCTGTGGGTGCAGTGAAAAAACGGGTCAAAGATGTGGAAGTCGTGGATGGTGTTTCTATTGCAAAACGTCTGGGGAATCTTCGTTTAATCAATACGCTTCTTCTGGGTGTGCTTTCTTTATTACTTGCTATCCCTGAAGATGTCTGGGAAATGGTTATACGGGAGCGAGTTCCAGAGGGAACAGAAGATTTGAATCTCAAAGCGTTTCAGGAGGGGCGAGTCCATGCATCGCATTCTGGTAATTAATCCTGGTTCTACTTCTACAAAAGTTGCTCTTTATGAAGAAGAAAAACCTCTGTGGAGTGAGACTATTTCTTATAAAAAAGAAGAGCTTTCACGTTTTGAACGCATTTTAGATCAATTTGAAATGCGTCAAAAAGATGTTGAGAAAATAATTCAGGAAAAGAATCTGGATTTGGAATCTCTCTCTGCTGTTGTCGGAAGGGGAGGCCCTTTTAAGTCCCTTGAAAGCGGAACTTACAAGGTCAGTGAAAAACTTCTTATGGATGTCAGGAATGGAAATGTTCAGGCGGATCATATTTCAAACATAGGAGTGCTGCTGGCCCATGAAATAGCAGAAGCGGCAGATGTGCCTGCATTTTTTGTAGATCCAGTCTCTGTTGATGAATTTGAACCAGTGGCAAGAATATCTGGAATCCCTGAGCTGGAGAGAAAAAGTCTTCTCCATGCTTTAAATGTAAAAGCTACGGCTTACAAAGCAGCAAAGGATATGGGCAGATCTCTTTCAGAATTGAATCTTATTGTTGCCCATCTCGGTGGTGGAATTTCCATCTGTTCCATCAGGAAAGGGAGAATTATCGACGTAAACAATGCCAATGAAGGAGGGCCTTTTTCTCCTGAAAGAGCAGGATCTTTACCAGTAAGTTCCTTAGCGAAGCTTTGTTATTCAGAAAAGTTTACATATCCAGAGATGAAAAAGCGTCTTGTGGGTAATGGAGGACTTGTTGCGTATCTGGGAACAAATGACACAAGAGAGGTTGAAAGACGTATTGCTGAAGGTGATGAAAAGGCAAAGCTTATTTATCAGGCGATGGCATACCAGATTGCAAAGGAAATAGGAAGTATGGCAGCAGTTCTTAACGGAGAAATTGATGCCATACTTCTCACTGGTGGTGTAACTCATTCTTCAATGCTTACAGGCTGGATTAAAGAAAAAGTTTCTTTCCTGGGTCCTATCTATGCATATCCCGGAGAAAACGAAATGGAAGCACTGGCAATGGGTGTTTTGCGTGTACTGAATGGAGAAGAACAGGTTAAGGAATACTAAGAGGAGACTTCTGTGGATAAATTTTACTTAATTCTTGTTATCAATCCAGGATCAACTTCTACGAAAATTGCTCTCTACGAAAATGAAAAGGAGTTGTTCAATACATCCATTTTCCACAGTACTGATGAGTTGAGCCGATTCAAAAGGATTTCTGATCAGAAAGAATTTAGGCTCCAACTTATTGAAAAGACTTTAGAAGAAAACAATATTTCACTCGACACCATCGATGGGGTTGTAGGGCGTGGGGGGTTAGTGCGTCCCATTCCAGGCGGGACCTATCGGGTAAACGAAGAAATGATCAAAGATTTGCAAAAAGCTGAGTGGGGTGAGCATGCGTCAAATTTAGGAGGAATCATTGCGTTTGATCTGGGAAAGAAAGTGGGCGTTCCTGC
>CAZPNF010000424.1:2186-2393 GCA_964587715.1 uncultured bacterium
CTATATCGTGGACCCAGTTGTAGTGGATGAGATGGAACCTGTAGCCAGAATTTCAGGACTTCCTGAGATAGAGAGGCGTTCTATTTTTCATACTTTGAACCAGAAAGCTGTTGCGCGCAAAGCTGCACATGAGATGGGAAAAGAGTACAACGAAGTAAACCTTATTGTTGCCCACCTCGGTGGTGGGATATCTGTGGGGTGTCACAG
>CAZPNF010000425.1:0-2384 GCA_964587715.1 uncultured bacterium
TTTGATATTTGATTTCAAATATGGGCGTGAGAACTCAACCCACTCGATTCAACATAGAGCCGAAAATTTAAAACACCCCAGAATAAAAAAACCCCCGATGAAGCGCAGGGGTTTTCACTTGAAAAATATTTTTTAATACATGTCGCCGTATCCACCACCGGGAGGCATTAGTGGTGTTTTCTCTTCTTTCGGTTTTTCAGCAATTATTGCCTCAGTCGTTAAGAGCAAGCCGGCAACACTTGCAGCGTTCTCCAGTGCAATACGAACAACTTTGGTAGGATCAATAACGCCGGAAACCACGAGATCTTCGTATTTTTCTGTCTGGGCATTGAAACCATAATTGCCCTCTTTCCCTTTCACTTCTTGAACAACTATTGAACCCTCCAATCCTGCATTGTTTACAATCTGTCGGATAGGCTCTTCAATAGCACGTTTTACGATATTAATGCCAATTTTTTTATCTCCGTCAGCTTTAATATTATCTAAAGAAGTAAGACATCTCAAAAGCGCTACACCACCACCTGGTACGATACCTTCCTCCACTGCCGCTCTGGTGGCATGAAGTGCATCTTCAACTCGGGCTTTCTTCTCCTTCAGTTCAACTTCAGTCACAGCACCTACGTTAAGAACAGCCACTCCACCAGCCAGCTTTGCCAATCGTTCCTGTAATTTTTCTCTATCGTAATCAGACGTGGTTTTCTCAATCTGTTTCTTAATCTGTGCAATTCGGCCCTGAATATCCTTAGAATCACCTCCACCTTCAACAATAGTAGTGTTATCTTTGTCAATTTTAATCCGTTTTGCTTTACCAAGATCAGCAGTTGTAGCATTTTCCAATTTGAAACCAGCCTCTTCTGCAATAACACGGCCACCTGTAATAATAGCAATATCTTCAAGCATGGCTTTTCGCCGATCTCCAAAACCAGGAGCCTTGACTGCTGCAGCTTTTATTGTCCCTTTCAATTTGTTTACCACCAGGGTAGCAAGAGCTTCACCTTCTACATCCTCAGCAATTACCAGAAGAGGCTTCCCCATCTGGGCAACCTTTTCAAGGATGGGAAGGAGATCTTTCATTGCACTGATCTTCTTATCGTAAATTAGAATGAGCACATCTTCTAATACTGCTTCCATGCTCTCTGCATCTGTCACAAAATATGGAGAAATGTAACCCCTGTCAAACTGCATTCCTTCGACAAGTTCCATGCTGGTTTCAGTTGTCTTGGCCTCTTCAACAGTTATCACACCATCTTTACCCACTTTTTCCATTGCATCAGCAATAAGTTCTCCAATGGTACTATCGGTATTTGCTGAGACAGTTGCAACCTGAGCAATTTCCTTCCTATCAGTTACTGTTTTGCTCATCTTTTTCAAGTTTTCCACAACTGCTTTCACCGCATCCTCGACTCCCCTCTTCAAATCCATTGGATTGGCTCCAGCAGTAACGTTTCTCATTCCTTCGTCAAAAATCATCTGGGCCAACACGGTTGCCGTGGTAGTACCATCACCTGCTACATCACTGGTCTTAGAAGCCACTTCCTTTACCATCTGAGCACCCATGTTCTCGAATGGATCCTCTAATTCGATTTCCTTTGCTACTGTAACTCCATCCTTGGTTACAGTTTGAGCACCAAATTTTTTCTCGATCACCACATTACGACCCTTCGGTCCAAGAGTCGTCTTTACGGCTTTTGCTAGTTGATCAACCCCTCTTTTCAGAGCCTGCCGGGCATCCGCACTGTATTCAATTATTTTTGCCATAGTCTATCAACCTCCATAAGTTTTTTGTTAAAATTATTAACATTTGGATTAGATTACAGCGAGAATATCGCTTTCTCTAACGATGAGATATTCCTCGCCATCAATAGTTACTTCCGTACCCGCATATTTTCCATAAAGCACAGTATCACCAACTTTTACACTTAATGCTATTGTCTCTCCACTATCTGATACTTTGCCAGAACCAACTGCAACAACTTCGCCTTTCTGTGGCTTTTCCTTAGCAGTATCTGGAATAATAATCCCTCCCTGCACCTTCTCATCGGGGAGCGCAGGTTTTATAACAACTCGATCAGCTAAAGGTTTAATCTTCATAAAGACCTCCTTTGAAATTTAATCCAGAAACAAAATTCAACATTTAGCACTCACAGATAAAGAGTGCTAAATCTAAAGACATAATATACTAATTTTTTTTGAAATGTCAAGCAAAAAGATCACTCTTCCAGGATCGTTCCAGAGATAAACGAAGTGGTCTCTGGAACGATCCCTATCTTAAATAATGCCTCAGATGTTTGGCTTACCACTGTCCAATAAAATCCCTACGGATTAACTCCCGGATTTCAGGCGTGAGCCTTTTATTCTTTTTGAATTTTACCCTACCCCAGATT
>CAZPNF010000426.1:0-2366 GCA_964587715.1 uncultured bacterium
AGTGGAAGCCGCAGCAGACAGAGCAGCAGAAATAAGAAAAGTCCGACGTCTCATCTGTTTTCTCCCTTAAACTTTGAAATTAGCTTTAAAAACAACCAGAGTAATATCATCACTCTGAGGGGTTCCTCTACTAAATTCCTTGACTCTAGAAATGATTTTATCCATAAGTTTCCGAGATGAAATATTAGGCCACTTCTGTACCAGCTTTTTCAAACGCTCCTCTCCAAACTCTTCTTCATTCTCGTTCATTGCCTCGGTAATACCATCGGTAAACATGACAATTCTATCACCCGGTTTTATAGTAACTGTTGTAGTTTCAAATACCATATCTTTCATCATACCCAACACGATTCCTCCGATCGTAAGCTCAACTGTTCTGCCGTTCCCACCTACCATATGGGGAGGATTATGTCCAGCATTACAGTAAGTAAAGGTATTTTCACTGGTGTCAAGCTCTCCGTAAAAAAAGGTAATAAACTTATCCAGTGCTGTATTCTGATAGATAAGATTATTGATCCTTGAAACCATTTCCCCAATTCCAATATTGCTTGTAGCCAGAGCATGAAGACTGGCCTGAAGATTGGCCATGAGTAGTGCTGCACCTGCCCCTTTACCCGAAACATCGGCTATCGCAATTCCATATTTATTCTCTGAGATAGGGATAACATCAAAATAGTCTCCTCCAACCTGCCGACTCGGTATGTTGACAGCCGCAATTTCATATCCATTTAGCTGAGGCAGTTCAGAGGGAAGCAATCCTTGCTGAATGTTCCTTGCCAGATTGAGCTCTTCCTCCATTCGCTGCTTTTCAAGAGCTTCCTCAAATAATCTCGCATTTTCCAGAGAAGTCATAGCCTGATTACCAAGAGTTGTCAGAAACTCCAGATCTCCGCTGCTAAAACCTGTTCCTGAGATTTTTGCACCAAGTGCAAAAATTCCTTTTGTCTCATCCTGAAGACGCATGGGCACAAGAACAGCTATTTCCAACTCTTTGTATAAAGCAAACCGTTTTGTTTTTTCCAAAAGAAGAGGTTGAGATATCTCAGCAAGATCATCCTCTACTTTAAGAACAGAACCTACTCCTTTGGCAACTAAAACTCTCATTTTGCCTTCTCTTTTAGTAAAAACAACGCACTTGTTTACTAAAAGCTCTCCCATGACAGCAAAACTTAAAAGGCTCCCGATTTTCTTCTGGTCCAGTGTTATGTTCAATTCTCTACTAATATCAAAGATTGTATTCAACTGCTGAACTTTTCTATCGAGATTCCTGTTCACCTTTTGAATCTCCTCAACATTGAGACCATTTGCTACTGCAGTAGCAGCAATATTGGAAATTGAATTCAAAAACTCAAGTTCAGATTCTGCGTAAGGCTTACCACCTATTTTTTCACCAAAGCCCACAATTCCAATGGTTCCCTGAGAAGCAAGCAAAGGGAGCAAAAGTTTTATTCCAAACTGCTCGAAGAATTCCAGCCAATCGTATTTTTCTCTTATTTCATTGACAAGTACAGAACGAGAAGGAGGTGAATCAATGCGAAGAGATTTTCCTATAAGATTGCGAGGTAAACCCTTTAATTCCTCAAGAATATACTCATCTCCGGATTGTCTTCTAAGGAAAACTACACCGCGGCTTATCAGCATATGTCCCATGGGAATGCGGAGAATGTTCTCAAGAATCGATCTGATACTGAGAGAAGAAGTTAAGGAACGGCTAATCTCAAAAAGTGATGTAAGTTCCAAAAAGCGTTCGTCGAGCTGTTGAAGGGGCTCTTCTTTTTTATCGTTTTTTGTTCCCGCCATAATCTTTCCCTTACTGCAATGTCCTATGTGAAAACTTCTGTTCAAAGAAGGGTAGATGAGAGCCTCTGCTCTCATCCTGTTGAAGCAGAGGCTTTAACCTACCCGCTGTTTTTAGATTGGGTAGGTGCGAGCCCTCGCTCGCACCTCGTTGAAATAGTGGCTTCAACTCGAGAAAAAAATTAGAAGAAACCAAATTTTTTTCAATCACTCAGATCTGGTTGATCAACCGTTGCTAAACTTTCAAAAGGAAAAGGCCTTTTATTTGTAGCAAAAGTTAGGTATTTCAGATAAACATAAACCTGACAGTTCCATATATGACAGAACTCGGCCAATTCCTTGATTCGTTTATCAGTAATCACAACCATAATCCAGTGAAACATTACAAGTACTTGGATAAGTGCTTTCCAGAACCCCAAAATAATTCCTGAGACAATCATTACAAGTATCCGCATAAAAGCTTCTTTACGCTCAGACATAATAACACCTCCCTGTTAAACCTTTTATAATTTGAAATTTTGAGTCAAGTTTTTGATGTTATTTTTTAAAGTCAGCTTGGAAAATTCAAA
>CAZPNF010000427.1:0-2362 GCA_964587715.1 uncultured bacterium
GGAGCTGATATTGTTTGCGGTGATATCCAGAGTCTTGGAATCCACATGAATTATGGTGGAGGTCTTGCTGGATTCATTGCAACGAGAGATGAGGAAAAGTTTGTTATGGAATATCCGTCCAGACTTTTTGGTATTACAAAAACCTCAGTAGAAGGGGAATACGGTTTTGGCGATGTGGCATACGAAAGGACCTCTTTTGCTGAGAGGGAAGAGGGGAAAGAATTTGTCGGCACTGCTGCTGCACTCTGGGGAATTACTGCTGGTGTTTATTTAGCTTTGATGGGGCCAAAAGGAATGGCAGAACTGGGTAGACACCTGTTACAAAAATCCCAGTACGCTGCGATCAAACTATCCGAACTTAACGGAGTAAGGGCTCCTTTTTTTAGTGCACCGCATTTCAAAGAATTTGTTGTAGATTTCAATAAGACTGGTAAAACCGTAGCGAATATCAATAGTTCTTTAAAAAGACATGGCATATTCGGCGGTAAGGACCTCTCAAAAGAGTTCCCCGATCTTGGCGAATCTGCTCTTTACTGTGTCACGGAAATTCACACGAAAAAAGACATCGATCGTCTTGTGCAGATCTTAGGGGATAGTTTGTAAAGAAGTGAAGAAGTAAGGAGATAAGATAGGAGTTAAGGCGTAAGCCTTTTATTGAAATTCAGGTTTAGTTTTTCATAAAAGAAAAAAATGAGTAAGAAAATAAGAGGGAATAAAATAATGCAAAGTAGCAATAGATTTAAGCTTAGAGAGAATTTCCATCAGGCAAAGTGGGACGAGCCAATTATATTTGAACTTGATACACCAGGGGAAAGAGGCATTTTAGTCCCCGAAGTTGAAAAAGAAATAGAAGCCGCGGTAGGAGATGGTATTTCTAAACTGCCGCGTAATATGATTCGTAGAGACCCACCTGCACTGCCCGAGATTTCTCAGATGCGAGTCTTAAAGCACTATCTCCGGTTGTCGCAGCAGTGTCTCGGTGCTGATTTAAATGTTGACATAGGTCAGGGAACCTGTACAATTAAATATAATCCAAAAATCAATGAAGTATTGGTTTCCTCAGATAAGGTTACTGAACTTCATCCATTCCAGGATGAAGATACGGTTCAGGGTGCTCTTGAGATCATGTATCACCTGGATACTTTTTTCCGTGAAATTTCTGGACTGGATCGTTTCTCTTTCCAGCCTGGTGGAGGTTCTTCGGCAATCTTTGCCATGGTATCGATTATTCATGCTTATCATGAGTCCAGAGGTGAGGCTGACCAGAGAGATGAAATAATTACAACAATCTTTTCACATCCTTCAGACGTTGCAACTGCTGTTGTAAAAGGATATAAAGTCATTACCATTTACCCAAATGAGTACGGTTTACCAGATATTGAAGCACTGAAAAAAGCAGTTTCCAATCGTACTGCAGGATTGCTCATTACCAATCCGGAAGATACTGGAATCTTTAATCCAAGAATTAAAGAATTTACAAAGATAGTCCATGATGCAGGCGGCCTATGTGGTTACGATCAAGCCAATGCCAATGGGATTCTGGGGATTACAAGGGCAAAAGATGCTGACTTTGACCTCTGTTTTTTCAATCTCCACAAGACTTTCTCTTCCCCCCACGGCTGCGGTGGACCGGCAACGGGCGCCCTGGGTGTTACGGAACAGCTCAAAGACTTTTTGCCTGTACCCATTGTGGATTATGATGGGAAGAAATACTTTTTAAATTATAACCTTTCTAAATCGATAGGCAAGGTAAGAGGTTTTTATGGAGTTTTCCCGGTTATTTTAAGAGCTTATTCGTGGGTAATGAGCCTTGGTGATGAGGGACTGAGAGAGGTTGCAAAAGTAACTGTAATGAACAATAATTATCTTTTGAAGAAAATAAAAGAACTTAAAGGAGCTGGAGTTTCTTTCCCCGTGACAAAACATCGTATTGAACAGGTAAGATATACATGGGATCAATTAACAAAAGATACAGGTGTAACAACAGAAGATATAACATGTAGACTGGCGGATTTTGGTTTTCACCTCTGGTCAAGCCACCATCCATGGATTATTCCGCAGCCTTTTACTATTGAACCTACTGAGTCTTATTCAAAAGACGAACTGGATGAATATTTAGCCGGCTTGAGAAAAGTGGTGGAAGAAGCTTACAAAGATCCAGACAAGGTCAAAAATGCACCGTACAACAGTGTTGTACACAAGATTGATCAGAGTACACTCGATGATCCTGAAAAATGGGCAATTACCTGGAGATCTTATTTAAAAAAACATAAAGCCGATTAATGCGTACTTTTCTTTTCCTAAGGTAATCAAATAAGTAGCAGGTGACAAATGTAAAAATCAAAAAGGAAAAATCAAAATG
>CAZPNF010000428.1:0-2342 GCA_964587715.1 uncultured bacterium
CAACAGGTTTAAAATACTTTTCTAATATAAAGTACAGCTTAAATCCAACAGGTACAAATTTTTTCTTTTTTGCCTGATCACCAATTAACCATGCTATATACTTCCCTGTTCTCAGAATTCGATGTGCCTCCTCTGTGACTTTCTCTAATTCTTCAAAAAATTTTGGATTCTCACAGGAAAGATTCCCAATGTTATCAGGATGATCATTATACTTTATATTATCTGAATAAGGAGAATCAATAAAAACAAAGTCTGCAGCATTATTATCCAACGGTAACTTTCTAGCGTCTGCTTGTTTTATATCCGATCTGTAGGGAACTATATCAAAACCCAAAACCTTCCGATTTTCTTCTTTGCAAACATCAATAATAGTCCCGCTGCCACACATTGGATCAATCACTAAATCCCCTGGTTTTGTATATCTTTGGATAAGATTCCAGATAATAAAAGCAGGTGTAACTCCAGGATATTTATTATCACCATGTTTTGTATTTCCGTAATTTTGAGTTGGAAAATCCCATAATGTTGTTGTTTCAAATTTTGGTTTATTATTTTTCATCTTTACCCCAATTATAATAAATCTCCATCACTTTATTATACATTTCAGTCTCAAATTTTTCATCCCATTTATCTTTTCTGAATTTGGCATCAAGAATATTACTCAAATGGACTTGTGCAAAAAGTAAAAATTCTCTTCTTTTGATCAAATCAGGCGGATATGGAGTAAAATCGGGTTTATTGAACCTGAGTTCATAATCAATTTTCTTGAACTCCTGTTCTATTTCTTTCTTGTTCATTGTATTATCTCTCGGCTAACAATTTTTTTAAATCATCTATAAAGTACTCAAATAGTTTAACTTTACTATCTTCTTGTACTTTCTCTTCAGTTAAAACATAACTCCCGTCCAAATCTACCTCTACTATTGCTCTGCCTTTTTTGGTCGGCTTTCTTATCTTCAGAGTTTTATCTTCGTCTGGAGTAATAAAGTAAACTTTGATATGTTTTGTGGCTTCATCCTGCAAAAGTTTAAGTTTCCAGTAACCTGTTTGAGCTATTCGTTCTCGCAAAGTAACTTTGCTTGAAATGACAGCCAGAACCTTATAATCCTTAGGATCGTAAATAATAATATCTACATCGGGCAAATGTAAACCAAATTCTCCATAGTCAATAGCCAAATTCCTTTTCACCTGACCTAATTCTTTGGATAACTTTGTAGTTCTTTCCAATCTGTTACCATTAATAACTTTTAACCCAAGTTCTTCGACTTCGTCAGTGATAATATATTGGACTAATTTCTCCAAATTCTTTCCCTTGAAAGCTCTCCAGCTTTGTTCATGATCTCTGTTCGGGGTAGGATGTTTCAACCAATCCTGCTTGTGAATTTCCTTTGCTTCCTTCAACAATTCTGAAATACGTTTGTATACACTGGGACCAATCTGTTCTTTTTGCTTTACATATAATTTTCTCAAGTCTTCAAATTTCAAAATACTTACCTCTTTAAACCAATGATAATATACTCTGTAGGATAAGCCTCTGAATTTGCATTATCATTACTTGCGAATCTACCCGTTTTTTCGTCTCTTTTCTGCGGGAGTATTTTTAAAGGAATTTCCCTTTTTATTATCCTGTCAATCTTAAAACCAGAATACTGCAAACTTTCAGCAAAGACTTCGGCGTTAAGTATATCAACACCTTTCAATCTCGTATTACCTATAACATAACAACACCTTCCAGAATGTTTTAAAATTCTAAAACTATCATCAAACACTCTCTGCATGTCAATAAAAAATGCTTCAATCTCTTTTGCCATCTTTGGACTTTTAACAGACATCTTCTGAACTGTATCAATTGCAATTTTACTTTGTAATTTTTTGTTTTCATATTTTTTGTAAGATGTTCCTATAAACTTTTTTTTGTAACTTGTTAAGTCATCTGCTAAATCCAACCAAATCGTTGAAAGCTGATGTAAATCAGCATATTCATAACTTGTTACATAAGGGCTTGAGGATATGATTAAATCAATAGAGTTATTTTTTACAGGTTGTATTTTGGCATCATCACATTTAATATTAAGGTAATTGTTAATTCTATTTTTTACAGAATTTGGAACAACTTCATAAAAGCTTTTATTACCCCTTTCCATTTTTTTTAGGTGCCGTGTTATTGCTTTATTAGGGATCATCGGATTCTTTTTGAAATCTCTTGTAGGTTTTGTGCTTCCCTGAAGCCAGATAGAACAATTTTTTAAAATATGACTAAAAGCAACTTTAAAGAAATCTCTAATATTTTCATCTTTTTCATTGTATATAATTCTTAATATTTTTCCTAATTTAATTTTGTT
>CAZPNF010000429.1:0-2329 GCA_964587715.1 uncultured bacterium
AGTCCCTAAACTAAAGTCGGGGAACCAGGATCCAAGGAAAAATATTTTACCTTTCCAAATATCGGGCAAGTGTTTTCTCAAGATTTTCACCTCTCAATGCACCACCGACTTCAAGTATTTTCCCAGCTGGCCCTACAAGGATAGGCTTGGGTATACCCGTTACTTCAAAATCTTGAGCAACTTTACTTCTGAAACCGTTCTCAACAAAAGTGTGCAGCCACGGCATTTTCCACTGTTGCTTTCGGAAATTCAGTGCATCTTCGGGTTTACCATCAAAAGATAAGCTGAGTATAACAAAATTTTTATCTTTAAATTTCTTATATGCAGTATGTAGCTGTTGCATTTCACCGAGGCATGGACCACACCAGGAAGCCCAAAAATCCATCATATAAAACTTACCCAGAAGATTTTTGTTAGAAATTTTCTTTCCAGAACCCATTAGCTTCACCTCAAAATCTGGGATAGGTTTACCAGGTTGAATCCGCCTGTTGGGATCAAATCGCTTAAGTATGTATTGGGTTTCCTGAAGGTCAGCGTACTCGCTTTTAAGTTTGTTGTAATATTGTGTAGAGAGTACATTATTTTTCTCTTGTACAGCCTTCATGAGTAAGTTTGAAAGAGCCAATGCACGGACAAGTCTGTTAGGATTCTGATTCAGGAAAGATTCAAAAAGTTCTTTGCTTTTCTTCTCCCTGGCAAAAAGATAGAGAAGCGAAGGGCTAACACTCCACATGTCAGAGCCAGGGGGAACAACTTTCAGAATCCCAGCCATAGTTGTGGAATCAATATTAGCTCGATAAAAAACCAGTGTGCCGAGCTGAATCGCAGAATACTGGCGAAGAGCCTGTGCCTTTTCATGCTCCATGTGATCTTTCAACATCGCTATGCCTTTTGACCAATCGTAATGAAAATCCTTCAGATCAGTATGAGTTTTTCTATATGTTTCAAGAGCAGATGTAAATGCCTTCTGCTGTTTAAGAAGTTGAGTTTCTATGCTCCAGAGTTTCTGTAATAGTTTGTTTTTTTTGCCGAAGCTTACAGATGGAAGATTTTCATTATTTGTTCTGGGTAGTTTTTTGGGATCAAAAACAATTTTTACTTTGCCGCCTTTTACTCTCAACACCGATCTATAATCACCACCGCCATCGTAAACAAAGTAGTCTGACTGGGTACCATTTACACTTCTTCCATCTTTAGTAATTAATAGCTGATAACTTACTGTATCGGCTGAAACTTCGGGTTGATAAGTAAAGGTACCATTAGGCTGCTTCTCCATATCTGCAGCAGCACGAAAATTAAACCCATTCCAGCTCCCAATAATTTTTATAGCATCGAATTTGTCCATGTAATTGAGCAGAGCCATCCTCACAGTGATTTCAACATCAGGGCTTTTTTTATCAAGAATATGAGGAACGGAAAAGCTCATGTGATCTACCCCTGTAAAAAACAATCTGTAAAGCCCTGGCTTAATATCGGAGAGAGAAAAATTGCCATTTTTATCTACGGTCACACTTCTCAACGGACTAACAGGAATTGCTTGAGAGCTAATTTCAGCAAGATGCACATGGGCGAGTTTGAGTGGGTGATTATCAGCTCCCACGACCTTGCCAGAAATCTTTATTCCAGCAAACATCAGGGATGGGAATATAAACACAGTAAGGATAAAAGAAGATAAAGTTCGCTGAATGATTTTCTTTGCTTTCATTCTACTACCTTCCATTTAGTGTCTTAAGTTTACAATTTTAATATAAAAAGATATTTACAGATTTTCAAGTGTTTTGTATTATTTCGGGGAAAAAGAACATCATCGACTGTAAGCCCATAGTTATCTTTGATTGTTTCGCGCCAAAGGAAGAAAGCATTTTTCTAACCTGCTGCCTATAATGATTTTTATATTGCGTGTTGCAGTTGGCTTAATTTTTTTCTGTTTTTTCCCTTGACATTAAAGAAATTGTTTATTATAATTTACTTGATTTAGTTATTTCTTAAATATCACTGATATACGGATGCCATTGCTTTTTTGTTCCGCAAAGGCAAGAGCCCCTGCAGAGCTGAAAAAATTAATTTTTTAATATTTTTTTGACTCAACGAAAGATAAAATCCTTAAAGTTAGATTTATAGAAAATCAAATATAACTAAATTGATATAGGGGGTAATTATGTTCCCTTGGAAAGAAGAAAAATGGCTACCAGGTGTTCTATCAAAAAGACAGGTTAAAAAGTTAGTAGATATTGATTTAATTCGTGGAATTGAAAGCGATGAAGAATTTTATGACGCAGCTGACTATTCGTCTATTGATTTACATCTTTCAAGTGAGGGATATAAATTA
>CAZPNF010000430.1:0-2328 GCA_964587715.1 uncultured bacterium
TAAAAGTTGCCTGTTCGAAAACGACTGACCCACATAAAATATACAGAGTTCCTATTAACGATCATGAGTATTTTCTTATTGAAAACAGGATGCATGATCCTGATGGAGATGGTGTAACATTGGGATGGGACAGCTCCGGGAACGAGATAACATTTCAACCGGATGGGACTTTGAATCCTGAACCAGAAGGGGTAATAGTCAAAGTTAAAGAATACGATTACGGTCTGCCTGGTTCCGGAATTTTAATATGGCACATCGATGATCAGGTTATCTCCGCCGGGCTTTTGCAGAACAAAGTCAACATTGATAAGAATCACCGCGGGGTTGATCTGGAAGAGGCAGATGGTGCTCAGGATATAGGCGAAGCTTACGGTTTCACAGAAGGAGGTGCCGGTTCTGAAACAGGTGTACTGCATGATGCCTGGTTTAAAGACAATGAAATCAACAAATTGGTTAATAACTCAGATAAAGTAGAATTTACTCCTTATACTCATCCAGATAGTCGTTCATATTCAGGAGCAAATTCACACATTGTTATTTCAGATTTTTTTGGAATAGATACTGTAATGTTTTTCACAGTCAAGAATGATTTGATACACACCGGGTTTCCAAAAGAGTTTGGTGAGGGTATCCCATTTCCACCTCTTTTTGGGAATTTGAGTGGGAATGGAGAAACGGATATTGTTGTTGCTACTGGTAATGGAAAAATCTATGCGTGGGATCAAAATGGGAATAAGATTATCCCAAACGATTTTACTGGACAGAAAATTTCTGTTTCAGGTGATACAGTAAATTTCCCTGTTGCCATTTTTGCCGATGCAGAGAAAAACATCACAGTCCCTCCAGTGGTAGGAGATATTAATAACGACGGTTTTGATGAAGTAGTTGCTGTTACTAATGAAGGCCACCTTCTCGCCTGGACTGGGAAGGATGAGAATGGGGATGGACTGGCTGATAAAATCTTAGACTGGGAAGAAAACAGCGATATGCCTTCAGCCCTTATTCTTACTTCTCCCGGAAAGAGAATAGTTCTGGGCACAGAAAGCGGAAAGGTTTTAACACTTTATAGAAATGATCTTGTTTGGAAACGTAATTTAAGCAGTGAGTCGGTTACAGGAATTTCTCAGTACGGTTCGGACGGAAAACTTGTTGTGACCACTGCTAATGGAGAAGTTTTTCTTTTAGATTCTAACGGAAATGTTTTGTGGCAGCATATTTTTACAGAGGGAGAAAAATTGATTTCATCTGCAGCAGCCTGGCTCATGCCGGATCAGTTATTGATCGTGGCTCTTTCATCTCAGGGACAGGGTTTTGTAATTGACGGAATGGGTAATGAAAAAAATCGATTTGGAGAGAATGTTCTGCCGAAGTTTTCTTCCAGTCTCGCAGTGGGTGATCTGGATGGTGATGGATTTATGGAGATTGTGACAACTGCAAAGGGACAGGTCTGGTGTTTTAATCACAATGGGAGTCTTGCAGATAACTTCCCTGCTCCGCGATTTGAAAGAGATGTAAATCTCTCATCACCGGTCCTGGGCGATGTGGATGGCGACGGGAGGATGGATGTTGTGGTGGCATGTTCTAACGGTAATGTGGAAGCCTACAAAAATGATGGGGATATGGTTGATGGTTTTCCCCTTGCTACAGGAGGGTCTCAGGTTGTTTCTCCCCTGCTTCTGGATTTAGACAATGACGGTCGAATAGAATTATCGGCAGTTTCTCAGAGAGGTTTTATCTTCGTATGGGATTTGCCGGGGAAATACGATAATACATCCGTGGTATGGGGGAGTTTTGCACACGATCCAGCTCATTCTGGTATGAACCCCCAGCGTTTAAGTCCTCAGGCTCCCAGAAGTGATATCATGCCTGCTGATCTTGTTTACAACTATCCCAATCCAACGAGAGGGGATTTTACTACAATCCGCTACCGTCTTGAGAGGCAGGCAAATGTGGAGATCAAAATTTTTGACCTTTCCGGAGAAGTTGTTGATTCTTTCCCCGGGTACGGAGAACCTCAGACTGAAAACGAAGTAATCTGGAAACTTACAGATGTGGAGAGCGGTGTTTATCTCTGTCAGGTAAAGGCAACAGGAAATGGATGGGAACGAGCAGTTACTTTTAAAATTGCAGTGGTGAAGTAAATTCGGCTAACGCAAAGCCGCAAAGAACGCTAAGGGTTTTATGAGGTACTCTTATTATCTCTATTTTTCTTTGCGTACTTGGCGTCTTGGCGTGATGCCTAAAATATATCGCTCACGCAAAGCCGCAAAGGTCGCTAAGGGTTTTATGAGGTACTCTTATTATCTCTATTTTTCTTTGCGTACTTGG
>CAZPNF010000431.1:0-1430 GCA_964587715.1 uncultured bacterium
ATCAGGGACAATGGGGAATGAAGTAGCAATTAATGCTCACACTCAGCCCGGAGATGAAGTTATACTCGAAATAAATTCACACATTCTTAACTACGAGGCAGGAGCACCGGCTCTCTTATCAGGAGTTCAATTGTACCCGCTCCATGGTCAGAAGGGAGTTATAACAGCAGAGCAGATAGAAAGTGCCATAAGATCCAAAGATCTTCATCATCCTAACACAAGTCTCATCTGTCTTGAGAATACACATAACATGGCCGGGGGTACAATCTATCCCCTGGACGAGATCAGAAAAATTCAGGAAGTTGCTGATGCTTACGAACTCAAAATGCACTTGGACGGTGCCCGGCTCTGGAATGCCTCTGTAGCCACCGGTATAAATTTGCAGGAGTACGGCCGCTATTTTGATTCTGTTTCTGTCTGTTTTTCGAAAGGACTGGGTGCACCTGTTGGTTCGATGTTAGTCGGCAGCAATGAGTATATTAACAGCGCCCGGAGATACAGAAAAATATATGGTGGAGGAATGCGCCAGGCAGGGATTCTGGCAGCTGCCGCCATTTATGCTCTGGATAATAATCTTAATAGATTGATTGAAGATCACAAAAATGCACGTAAATTGGCTGAGGGGATTAATTCTCTGCCTGGTATTTATATCGACATGGACTCTGTTCAGACAAACATTGTGATTATAGATGTTGATTCAAAAAAGCACACAGCAGAACTGGTGGTAGATGGACTGAAAGAACGTGGCATTCTTCTCCTTGCTATTGATTCCACTCGCCTCAGAGCCGTCACCCATCTCGATGTTTCTGAAGAAGGAATCAACAGAGCAATTGAAGCATTCGAGGAGATATTTGGGGAATAAAAAACAATAGGAGGAAATCACGGATACGAAAGAAACGGAAAAAGATTGGGAAAAATTAATGAAAAAAACATTTGATACCTTTATCAAGGAAAAAGTCGGTTTAAATCCTAACGGTCAGCCGGAGTGCTACGGCACCGGAGATGCTAAGTCGTATTGTGCTTTTTGTTTTTATCATGGAAGTTGTTAGGTGTAACTGTGTATTTTGCTCTGTTTTATATCCTCTTTTTCAGTATAGATATTCTCTTAGTCAGCAATTTCCAAATCCTGGGTTTAGTTGCTGGTACTGGTTTGTTTTTGTTTTTTTATCTTTTGAGACACAATAGATTTATCAAAGTGGACCCCAGATCTTGCTTTTTCTCAAATTCTTTCTTTTTTATATTATACTAATATCTTTCTTTAACCTTGTACGTGGTACTTATCCCCTTTCCAGTTCTGCTGTGCATTTTCCAACAGAAGAAGTTCTTGCACTTGAACGAAAAGGGGCTCACTTAGAAAAATTAGCTGACCTTGGCGAGATGGCCGCAACCATTGTTCATGAAATCAGGAATCCCCTTTCCTCCATCAAAAT
>CAZPNF010000431.1:1440-2321 GCA_964587715.1 uncultured bacterium
TCAAAATAGGGTTAACAGCTCTGATGAACCGTCTGGCTCTGGAGAAAAAGGACAGGAAATGTTTAGAAGTGGCAACAAAAGAAGTCGTTAATCTGGAGAAAATCCTCAAGAATCTGCTGAATTTTGCCAAGCCAGAAGATTTACAATTGATTGAGCAGGATATAAATGCTGTTCTGAATCTTGTTTTAGACCAGATAATGGATGATTTCCGCACGAGTGGAATTTCTATAAAAAAAGAATTGGCGCTGGAGCTTCCTCATATCAAAATGGATATGAATAGACTCGGCCAGGTGTTTATTAACATCCTCCTCAATGCTCGTGACGCATTAGACGATAGTGGAACAATCTTTGTGCACTCTAAAAATATATTTGATGAAAAGAAAGTCAGAATTGAAATAACAGATAACGGCAGGGGGATAGAAAAAGAAGATTTACAAAAGATTTTCGACCCCTTTTTCAGTAAAAAAGATGGGGGAACAGGATTAGGTCTGGCCATTGTTCAGAAAATTGTAGAAGCACACGGGGGGATAGTAGGGATTGACAGCAAGTTGGGAACAGGGACAACCGTGTGGCTATAACTCCCTGCCAGTAAAAACAGGTAAGAGTTGTTGTTTTTTGAACATTAGAATTTCGGTCGTTCGATATTGTTTCGGATTTAGGATTTTGTGCTGGGGATTTGTATAGCCTTCCGCTTATTCTTTTCTTATTTTTTTATTTTAATTGCCCGCATCAAAATAACACCACCAACAATAACACCAAAATAGGTTGTGAAAAAACGCCACAGCACAGAGAATACAGACACAAGATGATGGGGAATAAGAAGACTCATAAGGGCAGCAGCACTTGTTTCTGCAAGAAAACTGGCCCCCGGAGTTGGACAA
>CAZPNF010000432.1:0-2311 GCA_964587715.1 uncultured bacterium
CTGCCTGTGGGAAAAATATTTTTTGATCATATATTTTACTTTTTCCATTTCAACCTTAGTGGAGTCGATTGATTTGAAATCAAAATACATTTTCCCAAAGGATGATATATAATATATATCGAATAATGCCTTTTCAGGTGTTGCAATCAGCAGTCCTTCTTTATTGATTGTATATCCGAAAAACAGCTCTTTTTTTAGTTTCCTATACTCGGCTTTATAATCACCTAATTGTATAGTTTTTGTTTTCAGTGTGGTAGCGAGCATCAATGTGTAAGGTAGTTGCGAAATCACCCCAAATTTTGCCAGAGCAGTATCAAATGAAAGATAGGAGGGGAAATACAGAGTATTGGCAATCTGCTCAATTTCGCCATACCGCTCTGGCAGTATATAAATTCCGGATGTAATACGAACGAGTTCACCTTGCTTAACCAGTCGATTTAGAATTACATAGAGGGAATTCTCCGAATAATCGGATATTGTTAGAATATCAGCAATCGTGTAATATAATTTGTTAAGCTTCTTAAGTTTTTTGATAAATTTCATCTATAACTCTGTACCAGTTTATTGGAAGATATTTATGTAAGATTTTTTTTACTGTACTGTTATCAAGTCTGCTTTTCACAGAAAAAGGCTTTTCAAGTTTCTGACAAATAAACCACATGTCAAACAGATCTCTCGGTTCATCTCTTTCTTTGAGAGCAGAAAGTTTATCGAGCATTACGGATTCGAGGGTTTGAACATTAAATAGAACCTCGAGTGGAGACACAGGAGTGTGTAAGAGCTTTAATTCGTAGTCGATATTGATGGATGGTCTCTTTGAAATTTCTATCTTTAATCCGAAGCGTTGAGGAAGAATATCTTCCTCTATTGCAAATTCTACAAGCGTGGTTTCTCTTTTATCCCATTGATCTCTAATAAGGATTCCGTATTTTCTAGAAATAGTTTCAGCAAATTTGAATACATTGTTTGGATCAAATTTTTTTGTCATTGAAAAATCGAGGTCATCTGAAAACCTGGGAGATTTATAAGCAAGCCTTAGTGCTGTTCCACCTTTGAAAATTAATTGTCTACTCCATTTTAATCTGGCTATCTCATTTAAAATGAGGATTTCATAAAATTCTCTTGCAATTCTTTCCTTATCTATTTTTAGTTCCCCAGAAAGCCGCTGGACTTCTTCTTTTGAAAGCATAATTGCTTTTCCCGGATTCTTAACAATTTTGTTAAGAATTTAGGAAGATATAAATTTAAATGCAAGCTAAAAATTTAAGCATAGAGCAGAGCAGGGCAAAGTCGTAAATTTCAAAATGACCACTGAAAGAAGTAGGAAGAATTCAGGCTTTAGCCTTTCATAAAGTCCCTGATAGTTATATTTTCGCAGTAATCGAATCCCTCTATAATCCCCTTTTGGGAAAAGGGGATTTAAAATGCGCCAGTATTCATTCCAAGAAGACAAAAAGTATTGACTTTTAACTAAAAATTTTGCAAGGAGTTCCGTCTTCTAGTGGGGCGAAGAATCTGAGGTGGGGGAAAAGCTCAAAGAAAGAATAAAAGGCTTACGCCTTAAATCCAGTGAAATCTAGCGGAGTTAATCCGTAAGGATTTTATGGGGTAATGGTAGGGCAAACGCATATTATTTCTTAGCCCTATTGTGATATTTTTGTAACTCTTCGGTAAACCATTCCCATATCTTTTTGTTGAACTTAAAACTTGTGGAATCTTTTTCAAGAATTGATCTCAAACTTCTTTTCTCTTTATCCCAGGGTGTTCTTTTCACTTTTATGTCCGGGTTCCAGATGTAGGGCGATTCAGGATGAAATTGTACTCCGAGAACGTTGGGGAAACGCTCGTGTTCTATTGCTTCCACAACTTTCCCATCTAAGGAAGTGGCAATAATTCTTATCCCCCTGCCGGGCTTTTTTACCATCTGATGATGCGAGCTCAGGATATACGGAGTATCTTCTTTTTTGAATCCAAAAACAGAGCAGAATTTTCCGTTTTCTTTAAGCTTGATTTGATGAAAAGTGTAGGAGATGAGTTTTTCTTCAGGATAGAGGCGGGCGAATGGATTGGAATGCCAGTTGTTTGGATCGAGTTTTAAAACATCTTCAAGATATTTTTTACCGTATATTTCTGACCAAATATCCTGAATCAAAGTACCGCCTGTGCCAACGTTTATACTCTGACACCCAAGGCATATTCCCAGGATGGTAAATTCTGGGTTAGTCTCAAGGAAAGCATGAAAGGTAGTGTCCTGAAATCCGCCCAGAAGATGAAAGATTAGAGAGAGCTCTAAGTAGCTTCTGTAAGGAGT
>CAZPNF010000433.1:0-2298 GCA_964587715.1 uncultured bacterium
AAGAACGTTGAATACCTTGATTATGATTTGCTGCCCTCGCCACTGCTGCTTCGTGCTTACCAGCGGGGTGATTGGTTTATTCCGCTTGGGATGAAGGGTAAAAAGAAATTACAGGATTTTTTTGTGGATGAAAGAATTCCCAATTATCTTCGTTCTGGTATTCTACTGTTAACGGGAGGAAGTGATGTTCTTTGGGTTCTTGGACATAGGATAGACAATAGGTTTAAAGTTACAAAAAAAACAGAAAGGGTTTTAAAGGTGGAATTTATTCCATCCGTAAGGCCAGAGAAAAATGTCAAAGATTCACCGCGGCAGAACTATTTGAGTCCGCTGAAAATTATAGGAAATAAATTGGTATGAAAGATACAAAACAAGATAAAGAGAAAGATAATAATTTCAAATGGAAAAGAGCTACCAAAACACTTATTTTCTGGATACTTTTTTTCCTTGGTGCTGTTTATTTAGTTCAGGTTTTTAATCTGGGAAAATCTAAAGAGGTTTCAGTAACATATTCTGAATACCGTCAATTTCTTGAGAAAGAGTCTATTGAGAAGGCAAATATAGAGAATCAAGAATTCCATGGTGTATTGAAGTACAACGAGGCAGTTATAAGAAACGGTAAAGTTATAAAGTTTAAACGCTTCAAAACCACACTTCCGTTTGTAGATCGTGAAATGGTAACTGAATGGAACAAAATGGGACTGAGGTATGAGTTCAAGAAAAAATCGGGCGAGTGGTGGGGTTATCTCCTCAGTATGTTACCGTGGCTTCTTTTTATTTTCATTTCCCTTTATTTCTTAAGACGATTACAGAGTGGGGGGGGAGCGAAAAGTATTTTCAGCTTTGGGAAAAGCCGTGCCAAACTTCTATCGCAGAATCTTTCTAAAGTTACTTTTAAGGATGTGGCTGGTGCTGACGAGGCCAAACAGGAGTTATCGGAAATCATTGATTTTCTCAAAGAACCTGAAAAATTTCAGATGCTTGGTGGGAGGATACCAAAAGGAGTGCTTCTTCTTGGGCCACCAGGTACAGGGAAAACACTCCTTGCAAGAGCAGTTGCTGGAGAAGCAGATGTGCCATTTTTTAACTTATCAGGTGCTGATTTTGTAGAAATGTTTGTTGGCGTAGGTGCTTCACGTGTCCGTGACCTCTTTGAGCAGGGCAAGAAGAATGCCCCGTGTATTATTTTTATCGATGAGATTGATGCTATTGGTAGACACCGTGGTGCAGGATTGGGGGGTGGGCACGACGAGAGAGAACAAACTCTGAATCAGCTCTTGGTGGAGATGGATGGTTTTGAGTCGAATGAAGGTGTTATCCTGCTGGCAGCAACAAACCGTCCGGATGTTTTAGATCAGGCACTGCTCCGTCCTGGACGCTTTGACCGTCAGGTTGTTATTGATCGTCCTGATGTTCGTGGAAGAGAGGGTATTCTAAAAGTGCACACTCGCAAAATCCCTCTGGCCAAATCAGTGGATCTTTCGATCTTGGCAAAAGGTACCCCGGGTTTTTCCGGTGCTGATCTGGCTAATCTGGTGAATGAGGCTGCCCTTTTGGCTGCACGGAAAGGGAGGAAACGGGTGGAAATGGAAGATCTGGAAGAAGCCAAAGATAAAGTCATGATGGGGGTCGAGAGAAAGAGTCTCATTATTACGGAAGAAGAGAAGCGGAGTACGGCCTATCATGAATCTGGTCATGTTCTTGTTTCTAAACTTATTCCTGGATCAGACCCAGTACATAAAGTAACTATTATCCCACGGGGCAGAGCTCTGGGTCTTACTTCTTTTCTCCCTATTGATGAAAAACACAACTACACCAAGACCTATTGTGAAACACTTATGACCCATATCCTGGGGGGGCGTGCAGCAGAACTTATCGTTTTTAAAGAGTTAAGCACTGGAGCTGGTAATGATATCGAACGGGCTACAGAGTTAGCAAGAAAGATGGTGTGTGAGTGGGGAATGAGTGAGAAAATAGGTCCGGTAACTTTTGGGAAAAAGTCAGAAGAGATTTTTTTGGGTCGGGAGATTGCCCAGCATCGAGATTATAGCGAGAAAACAGCTGTTCTCATAGACGAGGAAGTTAAGCGAATTGTGCGGGAAGCTTCGGATAGGGCCGAAGATTTGTTGAAAAAAAATGAGGCAACCCTCCACCGGCTGGCCGAAGTTTTACTGGAAAGAGAAATTATGGATGGAGAGGAAATCGACAGGATTATTCAGGGGAAGTCGCTTGTTCCTAAGAGCAAAAAGAAAACAACACGACGAAGAAAATCTCCGGTATCCAGTAAACCGGATTAAA
>CAZPNF010000434.1:0-2294 GCA_964587715.1 uncultured bacterium
GTAAATGATTTGACCCGCGGACCATTTGGTTCCCGTAGGGGCTACCGGTTGGTCGCCCCTAAAAATTATTTTGTATCTGTCACGCATGGTCTGTTTTCATTGATTTGTCAGTGTCAAAAACAGAGTTTTCACACATGTGGGTTAAAACCATTTTCATATTTCTGCAAATTGTCATCGGAATGCTTTGCCTCTATGGTATCATCCCGTGTGATTTGGATTTTCGGAATCCAATTCCCATCTCAACGGATTCTCGATAATATATTTGCGAATGCGATTCAAATCCGTTTCGTTCCGAATAATATGTTCCCAATAATTGCGTTGCCACAATTTTTGTCCCACCTTTTTTCGGATGCGGTTGATTTTACGCGTGGTCACCGATTGGAAATTTTGCACAATCGCGCCCAATGAACCGGGTTTTGTGCCGTGGGCGCGTTGTTGTAGGGGCGATGCATTTCCAGAAAAACCATTTTCATATTTCTGCAAATTGTCACCGGAATGCATCGCCCCTACAATATCCGTAATGATAATGATTCCATGGAAATGATTTGGCATAATTTGAAACGCATCCAATTGAACAAACGGGGAAAAATGCGGAATCCGTTTCCATTGATATTCGATGATTTTTCCAAACATATTCAACACCATTTTCCCGTCCACTACATCCCCAAACAAACATTCCCTGTTCTGGGTCACAATGGTAACATAATACCCGCCGGACTGGGAATAATCATATCCTTTCAAACGGATCGAACGGCGATGGTATTTTGGGGGATTGTATTTCATGGGAATTGATTTATTTTTTGTCGTTTTGCATTGGGACAATCACGTAAGAGCAAAGTACTCCTAACAAATTTATGTTCAATATGTGAATTATTAACAATAAAATGCTTTGCCCCTACACTCACATCCTCTTTGGCTTTGATATTCCCAAAAGTGAAAGCCCATTTGCCAGAACAGTGCGGGCAGCTCTGCAGAGTGCCAATCTGGCAAGGCTAAGAGGAACATTTTTTGTTACGACTCGCAACTTATCATCCTTCTTGCCAGCATGTTGAAACCGATGATAAATAGTAGCGACCTCTTCCAAATAAAGAGGAATCTGATGAGGTTCAAAATCACGTGCTGCTTTTTCTACCACATAGGGATATAATAAAAGTATTTTAATCAGGTCAATTTCTTCAGGAGCAGTTAGAAACGAGAGATCTGATTCAGATTCTGGGTTAATACCCTCCTCTTCTGCATGTCTTAAGATACTGCAGATTCTTGCATGAGCATACTGAACGTAGTAAACAGGGTTCTCCTCTGATTGACTCTTTGCCAGAGAAAGATCAAAATTAAGATGACTTGACATAGAACGATTTACAAAAAAATAGCGTGTGACATCCTCGCCTACTTCATCAATCAATTCATCGAGAGTTACAAAGTTGGCTTTTCTGGTTGACATTTTGATTTTTTCTTTCCCCTCGGTGAGAGTAACAAATTGATGAATAAGTACCTTTACACGAGAGGTATTACAACCAAGTGCTTTAAGGCCGGCAAGAACATCAGGATAAGTGGCTATATGATCTGCCCCAAAAATATCGATTATAAGATCAAAATTCCTCTCAAACTTATCTCTATGATAGGCAATGTCGGGCAGCCGATATGTAGGTTCTCCAGTAGATTTAACAATAACCCGGTCCTGCTCCAGACGAAAATGTGTCGCCCTGAACCAGAGAGCACCATCTTTCTCATAAACGAGATTCTTTTCTTTAAGTTCTTTTATTACTGCATCTATTTTACCTGTTTCGTAAAGCGATTTTTCGTTGTAATAAACATCAAAGACTATTCCAAGACGTACTAATGTTCTCTCAATATCCTCAAAGATTACCCTCTTTGCCAGTTCCTGAAAATAGGCAACATCTTCAGAATCTTTAAGTGAATCCCCCTTTTCGTCCAATGCTTTCTGTGCAATATCACGGATATATTCGCCCTGGTAATAATCTTCCGGAAAATCTACTGTTTCTCCCAGCAGCTCTTTATATCGCAATCTAACAGAATCTCCCAGAACTCTCATCTGTCGACCGGCATCGTTAAAATAGTATTCTCTGGTTACCTTATGTCCGGTAGCAACGAGCAGTCTGGCAATTGTATCACCAATTACAGCCTGTCTGCCGTGACCAATGGTTAATGGGCCTGTTGGATTTGCACTGACAAACTCGACCTGCGTCTTCTTACCATTCCCCCAATCTGAAAGCCCGTACTGCTCGCCCTCTTCTAAAATTTTCTGAAGTACCTTATATAGATAACTAAAACTT
>CAZPNF010000435.1:0-2287 GCA_964587715.1 uncultured bacterium
ATTAGATATTATTTTTTCAACTGTTCCGGGCATTCGTAATATTCGATCTATTTCATTAGAAGGCCTTTCCCTTGTAATTCTTGAATTCAACTGGGGCAGGAACATGGACTTTGCCTCTCTTCACGTCAGGGAAAAGCTCGACCGTCTCAGCAAGATTCTCCCTCGTGATGCCGGAAAAACCACCATTATCCGACTTGATCCAAACAGTCAACCCATCATAGCTCTTTCGGTTTCCGGGAAAGATCTTGTTTCTTTGAAAGAGCTCTCAAGAAATGTTTTCAAACGCCGCATGGAACAGGTTCAGGGCATAGCACTTGCAGAGGTCGTGGGCGGCCTTGGAAGAGAAATCCAGGTCACGGTTGATAGGAAAAAACTCGGAATGTTGGGACTTTCCATCGATAATGTTGCCCGTAGAATCAGCTCTGCCAATATTGATCTGCCTGGAGGAACACTTCTCAAAGGACGCTACAGATATTCTCTCCGTACCCTGGGAGCTTTTCAGAAACCCGAGGACATAGAAAAAGTTGTCATAAAATATACAAATACTCCTATTATTTTAAAGGATGTTGCGACTGTACAGGAAGGATTTAAGGAAAGAAAAAACATTACTCACTACAATGGTGCTGAAAGCATTGGAATTTTTCTCTATAAAGAAGCAGGCGCAAACACTGTACGGGTATCGCATCGAGTAAAGCAAGTAATCTCTCAATTAAGAAAAGAGTATCCAGAAGTACCCGTTGTTACTGCATATAACCAGGCCGATTTCATCTCTCAGGCTATAACAAATGTACTTCAAGCCATTCTGATTGGAGGTATCTTAGCATTTCTGATTCTATTTTTCTTTCTTCACGAATTAAGGAATCCTCTAATCATTGCTACGTCCATTCCCATTTCTATTATTGCAACATTCATCCTTCTCTACTTTACCCACGTGAGTCTTAATCTCATGTCTCTCGGTGGACTTGCAATGGGAGTTGGAATGCTCGTTGACAGCTCAATCGTTGTTCTGGAAAACATTTTCCGCCACAGAGAGGAAGGTAAACCAATACTCGAAGCTTCAGTAGCCGGAACCAAAGAGGTTGCCATGGCAGTTACTGCTTCTACTTTCACAACAGTTGCTGTTTTTCTACCTGTCCTCTACGTTAAAGGAGTTGCTGTCCAGCTTTTCCGCGATCAGGCTCTCACTGTTACCTTTGCTTTGACAGCTTCCCTATTTATCTCTCTTACGCTGCTTCCTGTGCTTGCTTCCCGATTCTTTGGTTCAGGTCCCAGCTATGAGGAAGATGAATTTCAATCCAGAAAACAACCACCACTGGTTTTCCAAAAACCACCTCTCTCATGGATTCTCTTTTTATCCCGAATGATTTCTCTCTGGTTCTTCCGGGCAGCAAGATGGATTTTTCATAACTTCGTCAGGTTAAACAAAAAACTGGTGAAAATTCTTTCTCACTATTTGAGCCGGGTTACAACTCCCATTTTTGAATGGTTCGAAAAAGTACTTCGTTTTTCGATGTCAAGATACGAAAACCTTCTTGTCGGGGCTCTGGACCACCGAATAACTGCTCTTGGAATTATCTGTTTACTTTTTCTTGTAACCCTCCTGGTCGCTTTTCATCTCCCCAGGGAGCTAATGCCTAGAGTAGATCAGAAGGAATTTTCTATAAAAATCTCCATGCCTCACGGTACTTCCCTGATTGGAACAGAAGAAATTGTCTCAAATATTGAAAGCGAAATGCTTAATGAAAAAGGAATTTGTGATGTCTTCTCCAGCATTGGAATAATTCAGCAGCAGACAGGGGCTCAACTGGAACAGTCCCGGCTCAACAGAGCAGAAATCCGTGTCAGGATAAAAAAGGGGTTCAGCACAAATAAAATCATTAAAAGATTAAGACACCGTCTCCCCTTACCACCAGAAGCAAAAGCAACGTTCAGTTCTGGCGAGACTGTTCTCAGCCAGGTCCTTGGGACAACAGAAAGTGATGTGATTATTAAAATAGTTGGTGAAAACACAGAGGAGATGAAGAGCCTTTTAAAAGAGGTGAAGAAACGGTGCGAAACTGTTCCACAACTCACTGACTTGCGAGCTGACTACGAAGAAGGAAGACCTGAGTATCGTATTATTATAGATAGAGAAACTGCCAGCAGATACGGACTCTCTGTTGTTCATGTGGCAAATTTTCTCAGAGATAACCTCAGCGGCAATATTGCTTCCCAATTTAAGGAATTTGACAGGAAAATCGACATTAGAGTACGTCCGCAGCTTGAGGAGCGAAATAGTCTCAACAAA
>CAZPNF010000436.1:0-2275 GCA_964587715.1 uncultured bacterium
TTGGCACGATAAAAATAACAAATGTCAAAATTCAAATTAATACCGCTATGCACAATAACTCTGTGAGCCAAACTAAGTTTTATATTTATTTTTGGTTAAGACAAGTGGTTTTGTACCAGTACGAATACATCTTTACTAATGGACATTTTTGATATTTGATATTTGTGCTTTATTTGAATTTTGGGCTTTGTCATTCGAAATTTTATAAAAATATCGGCTATTTTACATTTTTGCCAAAGTTTAGTAGTTTAAAAAAAGAAATCCTTGGCTAAGAAATAGGAGGGCAAAAAATGACTGTATTTTTTTCTGGTGATGAGATCATCGATATGGCTGTTAAAACAGAAGAGACAGGGTATGAATTTTATCGACTTGCAGAGAAGAATGCAAAGTCGGAAGATCTCAAAAATCTCTTTGATTACCTTGCAAAGGCAGAGTTGAAGCACAAAGAGATTTTTCTGGGCTTAAAAGGTTTAATCAAAGAATCTCCTCAGGGTTTACCTGTTGATTGGAACGAACTTGACCTTTATATTAAAGCAATGACAGATTCCAGTTTCTTTCTTGGAGGTGACAAAGATATTAACCTTGCTGTTAAAGCATCTGACGATAAGGAAGCAGTTGGATTTGCTCTTAATTTTGAAAAAGATACGCTTCTTTATTTTTACCAGATAAGGGATCTTGTAAAAGCTGCTAATAGACCGGTGGTGGACAAGATTATTAATGAAGAAAAAGAACATATCAGAAAATTGATAGATGTCAAAAAAAATCTGTAACAAAACAGAGAGTTTCATCACCTTGTAAAATTTTAAAGAAAGGAGGACAAAATGGATAAGTGGGTTTGTGATGTATGCGGTTACGTTTATGATCCTGAGGTAGGTGATCCTGATAATGGGATTAAACCCGGAACAGCTTTTGAAGATTTACCCGACGATTGGGTATGCCCCGAATGTGGTGCAGGAAAAGATGAGTTCTCAAAACAGGAATAACATTTTAATAAGGAATTTGTAATGCCAGTAATAAGCTTAGAACCGGATATATACTGGATCGGTGTTAACGATAGGACTACGGATCTTTTTGAAGGATTGTGGCTTGAAACTATGATGACATACGAAACATCAGAAAAGATTCTTTTCTCCTGTGATGGTTCTGGAAATGGCTGTTTTGAAAAGGATTATAAATAAGAAGATTGCTTATTTCGGAAGCTACGGATGGAGTGGTGGAGCTCTGGCTCATCTGAAAAAAATTATTGAGCCTGTAAAATGGGATTTGGTAGGTTCATTTGATTTTGCAGGTGGCGTAACAAAAGAAAATTTAAAGAGGGGAGAAACATTCGGAATAAAATTTGGAGAACTTATTTTCAATACCGGTTCAAAATAAAATATTAAGGAGGTAAAATTATGTTAAGTGAAAAAATGCTGAAAGTTTTGAATGGACAGATTAACAAAGAGATGTATTCGGCATATCTTTATCTGGCAATGTCTGCCCATTCTGAATCCGTGGGCCTGAAAGGATTTGCCAATTGGTTCTATGTACAGTATCAGGAAGAAATGGAACATGCAATGCGAATTTACCATTACATCCACAGTCAGAGTGGAAAAGTGGAGCTGTTGTCCATTGAGAAACCACCTTCAAAGTTTGAATCTCCCATGGAAATGTTTGAAAAGACACTCGAGCATGAGAAGTTCATCACAAAGAGTATAAATGAACTTGTGGATCTCGCTATCGAGGAGAAGGACCATGCTACACAGATTTTTCTCCAGTGGTTTGTAACAGAGCAGATAGAGGAAGAAGCAAATGATAATGAAATTATTGACAAATTAAATCTGGCAGGAAAAGAAGGCAACGGATTGTTTATGATAGATAAAGAATTAGAGGCAAGAGTGTTTACTCCACATCCTGTAACTGAAGAAGATTAAAAATTTATAGGAGAAGAGTTAATGGAATTAAAAACAGGAGATAAAGCTGTTGATTTTTGTCTACCGGATGAGAATGAGAAGGAAGTGTGCCTGAGTAATTTTTTGGAGAAATGTGTTGTTCTTTATTTTTATCCCAAGGACAATACCTCAGGGTGCACTCTGGAGGCAATTGATTTTTCTGAGGCGATCGATGAATTCAAAAAGATGGGTGCTGTGATTGTTGGAATAAGCCCTGATTCGCCAAAAAGTCACTGCAGCTTCAGAGAAAAACATGATTTAAAAATAATGCTTCTCAGTGATACCGAACATAAAACGCTGAAAGAATACAATGTCTGGGTTCTAAAAAAGATGTACGGTAGAGA
>CAZPNF010000437.1:0-2273 GCA_964587715.1 uncultured bacterium
GGAATTTTTATCAGAGCTGGTTCTGCAGCCGAGCAGTACAGATTGGTTCAGGATAAATTTGCTGAAGCAGTGACTAAGGAAGCATTGTTTCAGGCTGCTATTGGTTATCTCCGGGTATGGGGCTATTTCCCAAAAGATTCTCTCTGGACAGCCAGGGCATTAATCCAGGCAGGGGAAACTTACTATTTTCTAGGAGAAAACAAAAGAGCTAAAAGACTCTTTGAAGAAGTGGTAGATGACTACTACTCCTTCAGGAGAGAGGTTGCTCTTGCAGAACTTAAGATAGCTACCCTATCTGATGAACCTCCAGAAATCAGAATTAAACAGTGTGAAAAGATCATAAAACTTTTTTCTGATCAAGTTTCAATTACTGCCGAGGCATGGCTTGTCTTAGGAGATATCTACAAAAGTCTTGGTAATATGGGAGAAAGTCTTGCAGCATACAGCCAGATATTAAACTCTTTCCCGCGGCTCCGAAATCTAAGGGCTCAGGCCCAGCTTAAAATAGGGGATCTTCTTAAAGAAGAAGGGCAGACAGAAACAGCGAGACAGACCTATCTCTCTGTACTTAAAGAGTACGGAGATGTTCCCCTCTGGAGGAAGAGAGCCGGAGATCGTTTACTCAATATGGTGCAGGGTTCTTCCGCGGATAAAATCCGCGGTTACCAGCAAATAATACAGGAGGTTTCTGACCTTCCTTCTATGGTAGCAGAGGCTCAGCTTGCTATTGGAGAAACCCTGTTCAAAAGCGGCCAGTATCAGCAGGCGATCCGTGAACTGGAACGAGTCGAAGAAATGGTTGCCACTCTGCTCTGGGCTCATGCAGAATCAGAGATGCTCCAGGCCAGGATTTATCAAGCAATGGGAGATGAGCTTAAGGGTATTTTCTTACTCGAAGACGTGATTGATTCCTACAGGAGTCTGGAAGGGGGCAGGTTTGCTCTTCAGGCAAAAGAAGCACTTTTTAAACTTCTCTTTCGTTCAGCAGAAAGGTTGAAGGCTGCAGGTGATTTTGCTCTTGCAGAATCCAGGTACAGAAAGGCACTGGAACTTCGCCCTAATGATATTCGTCTTCATCGAGGTTTAGTGGAGGCTGCGGCAAGAAGGGGAAAGGTTGAGGAATTAATCCGGGAATACAAAGAAAAACTTAAAAAACAGCCTCAAAATCCTGTCCTGCTCTACGGATTGGGGCTGGCTTTTTCTTACCGGGGTGAGAGTCGTCCTAAAATTCTGAAACGGTCTAACAGTTTTCTCTCAAAAGCTCTGGCAGAAAATTACAGGCTGATATATCCATATCTAACGCTGAGTTTTAACTATGAACTTTTAGAAAAACTCGCTGAGGAAAAGGAGAGGGAAAAGCCGGGTCTCCTCCTGCGAGCCGGGAAAACAGCAACTGCTCCTCTAAGATGGCTGTTTGGGCTTTTGCCTTTTTTGGGAAAAAATAAGAAAAAAGAAGCTTACTACGAACAGGCTATTCAGGCATTGGTTACAGCAATGAGTCTGGACAGCAGGGAAGTTGATTCCCACACGAGAGCTCTTTTAGCTCATAATCTTGCAAACAACTTTTACAACCTGGGTGAGTTCGGGTACAAAAAGGCTTATAACTATTACCGCCGGAGACTTTCTCTTGATACTACTTTCACTCAACTTCTTGAAAAGGCGATTTTTTATGAGCGAATGGGGCACTGCGGGTTGGTGGTAGAAGATACAAAAAATAGTGAGAAGTATCTCCACAGAGCAATTCAAACGTATACTGATCTTGGGAGAGGAGAAGATGTTCAGCGAAATATGAAGATGCTTGCCTTTTTGTATCATCTTGCCGGTAGGTACGAAGATGCAATTTCAACTTACGAGAAAATAGCTGCCGTGGATGAGAGAAAAGAGCAATGGGAGAAGGCAGAAAGAGGCTACAGAAACATTGCATACAACTATTACCTGATGGAAGAACCAGAAGATTGTCTGAAGTACGCTTTTAAAGCTGAGAATATTCTGAAAAAGAAAAAGATTCCTGTTAGCCCTCCGCAAAAAAGTTCTCTTCGTATTGGAATTTTTGGTTTCTCCATACCAGTCTGGAGGATGGAAGAAATCGGAGGATCTTCTGCTGAAGGGTTTTCTTTAGCCGAAGAGGCAGCACTGGTTTATGGATTAATAAGTCGGAGTTTTGAAGATGTTAAAAAATACCATAAAGCGATTGAGTATCAGTTTAAACGGCTTGAGATATTTCAGAAAAGGAAAGATGGATTGGCAGAAAGAATAACTCTTAACCGTCTGGG
>CAZPNF010000438.1:0-2251 GCA_964587715.1 uncultured bacterium
TGAAATTGCCTGGACACTGAAAAAAATGGTTGCAGTCTGCTGCACTATTTCCCGCAAATTTGGTACTCCTTTCATCAGCGGAAAAGACAGCTCAAGCGGAACTTTCATGGGAGAAGACGGCAAAAGACTTGACATCCCCCCTACCCTTGCGGTCATGGCTCTTGGAAAAACACCTGATGTCAAAGAACTTATTTCCAAACCATGGAAAAAAACTGGTAATAAACTTTTTATTGTCGGTCCTCTTTCTTTCAATCTGGGCGGTTCAATATATCTCGATACGTTAAATCAAAAAGGTAACAAACTTCCTGATCCTTCTCCAGAAGATATCGAAAAACTGTGGCATCTACTCCGGCCAATGGAGGAAGAAGGAATTATTCTCTCTGCCTCTGCAATTTCCGAAGGAGGACTCATTCGGAGACTCTTTGAAATGGGAATGGGAAACAGATCAGGATGTCGTGTTGATCTTACAGAACTGACGAATCGCTTAGAAGTCGAAAATCCGTCAATCGGACTCTTTGCTGAAATGATAGGAGCAGTACTCATCGAAGTTGAAGAAAAAAATACAGAAAAAGTCAGGAAAGATTTGAACGGAGTGTTTGTAGGTGAAATTGTAGAAGATTATACTCTAACAATAAATACAGGGAGCATTGAGTTCTCCGTTTCAATGGAAGAACTCGTTGCCACATGGGAAAAACCGTTTTATGAGGTATTGGCTAAATGATTAAACCAAAAGTAAAAGTTCTCTACGCTCCAGGAATAAACTGCCACCGTGAAACCGCAGATGCTTTTCGTCTGGCCGGGGCAGAACCTTCTGTATGCAATTTAACAACTGATTTGCTTGGAGGAAAAGAAAAACTTACCAACTGCGATTTGCTCGCCATACCAGGAGGTTTTTCATTTGGGGACCATGTAGCAGCAGGCCGCATATTTGCCATTGACCTTGTGTACAGACTGAAAGATCAACTGTTAGAAGTCAGGGAGAAAAAAATACCTATTATCGGGATATGTAATGGGTTTCAGGTATTGATCAACACAGGACTGCTTCCTGGCAGCGGAGAAATTGGCCGCCCGTCGTCTCTGCTCGATAGAAACCTATCAGGAGTTTTTGAGAGCAGATGGGTCGATCTCTATGTACAGAATACTAATTGTATATGGACAAAAAACCTTGCTGGAGAATCGCTCCGTCTCCCAGTTGCTCACGGCGAAGGACGGCTTCTTCTCCCTGAAAATTACAATGAGAATCAAACAGTTTTAAGATATGGTTCGCCTTCAGGAACAGAAGAATATCCTGCAAATCCAAACGGTTCACCTATGGGAAGAGCCGGTATCTGCGATTCTTCTGGACGTATTCTTGGACTTATGCCGCATCCTGAAAGAGCAATCTATCCCTGGCTCGGTTCTGAAGACGGCCTGAAAATTTTCAGGGCCGGTGTAGAATGGGTAAAATAAGTAATGTTGAATGTTAAATGCTAAATGCTAAATGCTAAAAAAAGTTAAAGTAATAACCGGATTTTGGGTTTTGTCATTTGGAATTTTATAAGAATGATGGGTAAATTCTAGTACAGGGGATTATATATATGAATGATCAAATGAAAAAGCCATTCTCAATAGCATGGATTCTCCTCATCTTAATTATTACTTCTGCTTTTGCACAAGATGAGCCTTCTCAAGAGTGTACTGTTCTGATAGCTGGAAAAAAAACCACTGTTAACGGCTCCATTCTTTTTGGGAAAACAGAGGATGACAGTCAAAGAGAAGTGGACTATCTCTGGTATGTTCCAAGAAAGACTTACAAACCAGGGGATGTAGTTCAGCTTGCGGCAGGCGGCACAATTCCCCAGGTAAGAGAAACCTATGCCTACCTCTGGGACGAGTGTCCTGGCACTTCATACTCCAACGAGATTGTCAACGAATGGGGAGTTGCATTTGGAAGTAATGGATGTGTTTCAAAAGAGGATCCTGTAGATGTTGTCGAAACTCGGGGAGATCTAATCAATGGTGGACTCGGTTTCAGACTAAGATTCATTTTAGCAGAGCGATGCAAAACTGCTCGAGAAGCAGTTGAACTTGCTGCAAAACTTCTCGACAAATATGGCTATAATGCATCCGGTAGAAACCTCAACATTGTAGGTCCTGATGAAGCATGGCAGCTTCAAATGGTTAGAGGTAAACAATACGTTGCCCGTCGAGTACAGGATGATGAAGTAGCCATTATCGCTAATACTTTTAGCATCCGTGAAGTAAACATGAA
>CAZPNF010000439.1:0-2241 GCA_964587715.1 uncultured bacterium
GTTCCCCATCTCTGCAGCATGATTCCAAGTGGACCCTACGACATGCAAGACTTAGATGAGGCAGGAGGAATCCCCGCAGTTATGAAAGAACTCAAGAAGGCACTTCATCTGAACGCAGTCACAGTAACAGGAAAAACCGTCAAAGAAAACATTGCATCAGCAGTTGTTCTCAACCCTGAAGTGATTCGCTCAATAGATAACCCTGTTCATAAGGAAGGCGGAATAGCTGTTTTGACAGGAAACTTGGCGCCTGATGGAGCAGTGGTAAAGGCTGCGGGCATATCAGCAAACATTATGGTTCATCAGGGTCCTGCCAAAACCTTCGACTCTGAAGAGGATGCCATGAAAGCTATACTGAACAAAAAAATTCAGAAAGGAGACATCGTGGTTATCCGCTATGAAGGACCTAAAGGGGGACCGGGTATGCGGGAGATGCTTTCTCCAACAGCCACCATAGCTGGGATGGGTTTAAGCGAATCCGTTGCCCTGATTACTGACGGAAGGTTTTCTGGAGCCACCAGAGGACCATGCATAGGACATGTGTGCCCTGAGGCTGCGGTCGGCGGACCCATAGGTCTATTGAAGGACGGCGACATTATAGAGATTGATGTTCCGAAAAGAAAACTGAACGTGAAACTGAGCGTTGAAGAACTGGCTAAACGGTCGAAGTCTTGGACTGCAAAAGAACCGAACGTTAAAACGGGCTATTTGGTGCGCTATTCTAAGTTTGTTCAAGCTGCAAATAAGGGAAGTGTGCTAGAGAAAGCCTGAGTGCCAACTTGTGAATTCTTTCCTGTAGTGAACAGTGCTGATTTACTCAATTACAGAGTGGTACCATTTGAGGATGTATTCGGGTAGAATAAGACCTTTCAACCTCAGCCTTGCCGTCAGCATGATGGGCAGGCAACTCAGCACATAGGCTGCTCGCATGTAAAATCTTCTCGGCTTTCTAAGTTCAACGTTTTCCTCCAGGATAATGCTCAGATCAGAATTTTTCTCCAGAGCTGTGCCTTCACGTCCAATAATGGAGAGAACTGTTCCTCCCAAGCTCCTAAACCTGTTAGCCCAACCAATAACCGGTTTGGTTTTGCCGGAATAAGATATTAGAATCTCAAGGTCTCCAGCCCTAGGATGGGGAGTGTTGACGCCCCGTGCAACATAGACGTCGTCTCCCAGAGATTTTTTGATGTGAAACAGCCGCACGGCGGTCATTTTAGCCACCTCCTCGGCAGTTCCTCTTCCCCCCAAGAAAACGCTACTGCGTCTTTCAAGAAAATCTAGGGACGTTTTGATGGATTCAGAATCAACTGCCTTCTCGGTAAGCTTTCTCAAAATTGGCGCTTCCTCATTTAGCATCTCAAGAACCTTCTCTACAGAACCGCCCTCGGATATCGCCTCGGTAATCATCTGTAGCAGAAACAAGCTTCCAAGCTCAAACATGTCTCCCATTATTCCTGTTTCGCTGTAAGCATTGGATGGCAGTTGCTGTTTTTCCCGCCCCTCAACCTTGACGACGTCACCATGCCTCTTAACGATTTTCGCGATTGAAGAGCTGGGGTTAGAAGTTATCAATCCCATAGAAAATTTTTCGCTGCCAGTCTCTTCCACATATTTTTCCAGATCTTCAACAAGATTTCTCGGGTCATCAGATTCTCCGCTACCAGAATTGACAAGAAGAACAATTTTGCTGTGTCTCTTTTCAAGTTGTGAAGCGGCGTCGTACATTCCTCTTCCCGGAAACCCAACATCCTCTCGGGTGACGATTACCTTGGGCTCCTTCATCATGGCTATTTGGCTCATCGCGATGTTCAAGGAATGAAGTGATCTTCCCGATCCGCCACAAACTATGCAATCAGCGGCTTTCAATTTTTCATACAAATGAAACACGTCTTTCTCTTTCATCTTTAGAAGGTTGTCGCTGATTCGCTCGATATATTCTACTCCAGAAATTATCCTTTTAATTTTCTCCACCTTCTCTCGATAATTGAATGATCATGTTATGCAGCCGCGCTAACACATCTAGCACCCTAACGCATGTTCTCTGAATCCGAAGCTAGGAACTCGAGAGAAGGATAACGTTCATCAGCTAATAACCTTTATCCATGAAGCAACTGGTCTGTCTGAAACCAGAAAATTCTGGCATCCCAAACTGGAAAACGCTGGTGATCAAAATTTTTGCTGTTTAAAAAATGTGGAAAGTAAAAAGGTTGAAAATGTACGTTCACGTAAACGTCTAGTAAC
>CAZPNF010000440.1:0-2237 GCA_964587715.1 uncultured bacterium
CTCGCCTAAAGTCTGATGAATCTTTTTGTTTACAAAAGTTATAAAGTATCTTTAATAGAAGGTAACCCTTTTTGAAAAGGTTACCTTCTTATTCGACTCACTCCCCATATCCTTAAGAAGAGTTTCTGCTATAAGTGTCTTGCCCGACCCAAAGCCACCTGCTATTCCGATAAGAATGTTCTTATTGATTTCTTTCTTACCCGCGTCCATTGAAAGCAACTCTTTTTGAGAAATGACTGTTAATAACCCCCCTCTCTGCCTGTCCCGTGAAATTACCGCTCTTGATAAAAGTTTTTCCACTATACTTTGTTAAGCCTGTAGAAATCAAATCTACAAAACATCTTCCCCTTATTTCACAGGACCACAGACCAATGCTCTTTTTTGATCTTGCATAATATTACCCCTTCAATATAATCAATATTAGTATTAAAATAAATCAATTCCCAAGTATTTTAACAATTCTCCCCGCTACCTTCTCATCCCAGAATTCAGGAACATCCCCTTCTTTAGCATTTCCATTCAAAATACTCAAACTCTCCCGAACTATTGTATCTGAATCTGTCCCTACTAAGGTATTGGTCCCAAGGGTTACGGTAATTGGCCGTTCGGTATTCTCTCGAATTGTCAAACATGGAACATGGAAAAATGTGGTTTCTTCCTGAACTCCACCAGAATCTGTAAGTACAAACCTGGCATTCATCTCAAGAGCAAGGAAATCAAGATACCCAATGGGATTGTTAGAACTAACCGGCTGAGGACACAGACAGAGTTATAAGTGCTCTACAAAAAGTTATAAGTGCCTAAAGTTTACCCCACCCCAAATCGCTGTTTTTAACTTTAGGCACCTGCAACTTTGAACTTATAACTTTCATTAGGCACCTGCAACTTATAACTTTCTTCATCCCTTTGCTTTGCATGTTTCAAATATTTTTGTAAAAACTGCCAATAATTCGGTACATTCTTTATAAATTTTACCAATCTTCTCAAACGAGACTAAACCTGCTTCGACAACAACCTCTAGCCAATATTGTGTTTCACTGGCTTCCTTGGTACAGATTGATATCTTATTCTTAAAATCAGCAGCACTAACGGAACGGTTGGCTTTTTACCCCGTTAGATAATTTTTCCTCAAAGCAGATGACTACAAAGTATTTCTATCTTTCATATTTTGCGTAACGCAATAAAGCGTATTTATCTAACGGGGCAAGTAATTTGCACCTACTGAAGTGCCTGCTTTTACAAGCTGATAACAAACAACTTTTCCTTCCGGTTTCTTGGGCAGCATCGATGCCAACTTAATGATTTGAACGGCAAACTTTTTTGTTCGTTTTTCTAATTCGGCTGCAAATTCTTTATTGATTTTTAAATTTCTTTCCAACTTTAGGCACTTTCAACTCATAACTTATAACTTTAAACTTATAACTTTCACTTTTTTACTTTTACGGTAACTGAAAATTCCCTGCAACTATCCCAGGCACTGTGATGTCCTCATCAAGTTCTTCCCATCGCAATGCATAGCCATTTAATCGGAGATGGACTTTTCTTAACTGCTCGTCTGTTGCATCTTTGAGAATCTTGAAACGGTCAGCGGGAAATCCAATAATTCGTCCATCTGTAAGTTCGATAAAAATTATCCTGCCTTCACACCAAACTCGTAAAGCAGTTGGTTCAACACAAATATCCTTTTTAACTGCTGTGGTACTCATTGTATTTCTCCATTAAAAAAACACTATGTTCGTAAACTAACTTTTCAATATCCCTGATTATACGCGGAGGAACCCCCTTATTTCTGGCTAAACAAATTGGATCTAACCAAAACTTACATTCACCTTCTGGCGTTTCCACATGGATATGAGGCGGTTCATTTCGTTCGTCAGAGTAGAAATGAAACCTAAAAGAACCAATTCTCAAGACAGTTGGCATACTTATACGTTACCCCTTTTAAAGTAAGTGCACATCCTTAGATTTAATTGCTTTTAAAAACATGTAATAAACTTTTCAATGAACTACCCCAAGGGCGGGGAATTAAACCCTCGCCCACCCCGGGCGCGATTAAATATAAGTTTGCAGAGTTTGGACAACTCTTTCGGAAACCTTGTCATCCCAGAATTCAGGAACATCCCCTTCTTTACCCTTCCCATTCAAAATATTCAAACTCTCCCGGACTATTGTATTTGAATCTGTCCCTACTAAGGTATTGGTACCACGGGTTACGGTAATTGGCCGTTCTGTATTCT
>CAZPNF010000441.1:0-2230 GCA_964587715.1 uncultured bacterium
GAAGTGAAAAGCAGCCGACGGAGAAATAACTTACCTGGTATTAAATTATTTTCAACACGTTTTCCGGTTAAGAAAAAATTGTTAGTTGGTGCTGATGGAATCCCGCTGCAAGAATTTCTAACTATCAATCCTGAAGAGTGGTTTGAGTGAATAATGAGTGAATTTATTATTCAAAACATCAACAAAACCTTTGATGGTATTCACGCTGTTAAAAATTTCTCATTTGAATGGAAAGACCATCGTATTGTTGGTCTAATCGGCCCGAACGGTGCAGGGAAAACCACTCTTTTTAATATTATTACCGGATTTTTACCTGCTGATTCAGGTCAATTTATTTTTAAAAATGAAGATATTTTGAAATTACCGGCTTACAAAATTGTCAGGAGAGGTATAGCCAGAACCTTTCAGGATTTGCGTTTATTGCGCCAAGTTCAGGTTATCGAAAACATTTTGATGTGGCAATTAAATCAAATCGGTGAAAGTCCCTTTGAGGCCTGGATAAGAGGGAAAAAATATCGGGCGAACAATAAGAGAAACAGGGAGAAAGCAAAATCCATTCTCCAATTTATAGGACTCTATGAAAAAAGATACGATCCGGCTGAAGCATTATCTTACGGTCAGCAAAAATTGCTTTCCTTAGGATGTTGCTTAGCAACAGAGGCAGAATATCTTTTGTTAGATGAACCGGTTTCAGGAATTAATCCAAAGATGATCGGGAATATATTGAACCTATTGCAAAAATTATCCGAACAAGGCAGAAAAATTCTCCTCATCGAACACAACATTGAAGCTGTACGATCCATCTGTGATTGGTTGGTGGTGATGGATGAAGGCAGAAAAATTGCTGATGGTCTTCCAGATGAAGTCCTGAAGAAGGAAGAAATTATTGAAGCCTATCTGGATTAAGAATGTTAGAAATCAAACATCTAAAAACTGGCTACAGTAAAAAACTGGTAATCGACGATGTATCGATCCGGGTAAACCCAGGAGAGATCGTGGCTCTCATAGGACACAACGGAGCCGGGAAATCCACTATTCTAAAATCCATTATAGGTACACTGCCTAGATGGTCGGGAGAGATCATATTTAATAATCAAGTTATAAATTCCAAACCAAACGAAAATGTTCAAAAGGGCATTTCCTTTATCCCACAGGGCAACCAGGTTTTTGATGAATTGAGCGTTCAGGAAAATCTGGAAATTGCTTCGTTTATATTTAAAGATAAAAAACTCATTCAGCAGCGTTTTGAAGAAGTTTACGATAGATTCCCCCTGCTCAAAGAGCGCCGTAAGCAACCAGCCGGAAAACTGAGCGGGGGGGAACAGCAAATATTAGCACTGGGAATGGCACTGATTCAACGCCCCAAACTGCTTTTAATGGATGAACCTTCGTTAGGTTTATCCCCTTCTTTTGTGAAACAGACTTTTAAGATGACTAAAGAATTGAATAACAGTTACAATATGGCTATCTTAATAGTTGAGCAAAAAGTAAAGGGAGTTTTGGAAATAGCCAACCGAGCTTACCTTTTACGATTGGGGAAAATAGCTCTCGAAGAGAATGCAAAAACAATGTTAGAAAAAGAAAAATACAAAAAAATATTTTTGACTTAGATTCAACATTGAATGTATAATTATTTTCTTGCAATTTATATTTAAATTACTAAATTTAATACTCAAGGAGAGAAACTATGCCAATTGTCACAGTAGAAAAACCCCTGAAAGATAAACTTGGAGATGACGGCGTAAACAGCCTGATTCATCTTTTAAATCAAACACAGAAGGATCAAAAAGAGGATATACTGGAATTTGTCGAAGACAAATTTGAACGGAGATTAAGCGAAGAGATCAGTAAGGTTAATGAGCGCATTACCGAAGAAACCGGTAAGATGGATAAACGGATTACCGAAGAAATTACTAAATTAGACAATAAAATTGAGCACACTCGTGCTGACATTATAAAATGGATGTTCATATTCTGGGTTGGTCAGGTTACTGTTATTACCGGCTTGCTTTTTGCATTTTTTAAATAATTTTGTCTTAAACGTTCACCTCTTGTTCCCAAACTTCAGTTAAAGATTAGATTGTATTTTTGTGAGACTATCGAAATTTTTCATAGAACCAGAATCTCTCCAAACAAGACCAACTAGAACATCCTGGCTAAACCAAATCCAAAGAAAATCCCCGGTTCATCAAGGCGCTTTGTCACATCAAATCTAAGCAGCCCAAATAAA
>CAZPNF010000442.1:0-2225 GCA_964587715.1 uncultured bacterium
AAGAAACAGCAGCATGGGTAATACGTGCAGTAAATAAAAACGAGTACAAGAGAAGACAGGCTGCTCCCGGGCTTAAGGTTACTACCAAAGCTTTCGGCAGCGGAAGAAGAATGCCCATTGCAGCCAAAGTTAATGTAAGGGATAATAGGAGTTAAGGCATAAGCCTTTCATCTTTTTTTGTAGATCGTTACAGAGATTAGCGCAGCGGTCTCTGTAACGATCTATTGGGGAAACCGCTTCGCTAATTTCCGCAACTATCGTAAAGGCCTTTCCCTCGCGGAGAGGCTCTACCTCTGCAAAAAATCCAGAGCGTTAGTTGAGTACCCGGCTATCTTACCCAAGGTAAAAATCCTGCAAATTTCTTACTGATCCATAAAATCCTTACGGATTAAGTCCATTAAACTTCATTTTCAGGAAGGCTTTCCCCCAATCAAACGAGGAGGCTCCACGGGATTTGCATAGCAGTAAAGACATGCCCCGGGACAGGGATTGTACCAGCCAATGTCCCAGCTTTCTGTACAGCCGCAGCGGGGTCTCTGACCTCTGGCTTTCTTTTGCGAAGCCGGCAGGTGTTTGGGATGAAGTTCTGTGAGGAGTTTGCCGTCTATGCAGCAAGATATAGAAAGCCGAGGAACACAGCAGCCTGAAATAGTAACACCCATTCTTTCAGCCTCTCTAAAAATCCAATCAGCTTCGTTTTCCCATTGATCTTCTGAAACCGAAAGGACTTCTATCTCATATTTCTTTAGTCTTCGCAGTACCTTGGGATAAGGGTCCATCCAGCTTATTATAATATTTCTGACATCCACACTTCTCGCTGCTTCTGCCACTCTCACAAAATGTTTGAGGTTCGTGTAATCTGTTCCATCAGGAAGTTTCAGATGAACAATAGGATCAAATCTCACCCGGAGCCTTCTGGGATCTTTTAGAAATTTTACAATGTCTGGAAGAATGGAAATGGTCTGGTCGGTAGATGGAATCCCTGATTCCAGAAAAGAGCCTCCCATGCCAGTAATGGTAAAGTGAAGAAAGATTTGATCGTATCTCTCCAGTGTTTTTCGCAGAGATTCATTTCTCAGAAGATTACTTGGACTTTTACTCCACAGTACAATTGAGTGAACCTTCTCAGGTGGATATTTTCTCTCAAGAATCTCGATGAGCTGATCAGGGAAGAAGCCAACCATTTCGATTCTTCGGCTTGCAGAGATGACTTTTAACTGAGTTGACTTCAACTATTCAGTGCCTCTATCACTGCCTGATAAACATCATCAACACTGACAGCCTTCATACAGTCCATTCTATCACAAAAATCCTGATGACATCTACTGCACTCTATTTCATGGTAGACCAATCTATGCCCTCGCTCTCGGCTGTATGGAAACCATATCTCGGGTTCTCCGGGGCCGAAAATTCCGACTACCTTTGTACCCACAGCAGGTGCCATGTGCATAACTCCACAGTCATTTGAAACGAGAACGCCGCATTTACTGATTACAACAGCCAGGTGTCTCAGTGTAAGAACCTCAGGTGCAACAACAGAAAAATTACATCTATCAATAACCGATTGGACAATATTTTTTTCACGTGGATTTACGTTGAAAAATATCTGGACCCCAGCATCAGATACAAGTTTATTGGCAAGAGCAGCAAATCTTTCAGGAAACCACCGCTTGGCAGGCCAGGCGGCACCGGGATGAATTGCTACTATCTTTTCCCCCAGGTTAAAGCCGCGGATTTCAAGATAATTTTCAGCCCATTTCTCTTCCTCAGGAGTGACAAAAATCGTGGGATCAGAAACTCTGTACGATATGTCCAGCGGCTCCAGATACTGCAAATGAAACTTAACAGCAGTTTTTGGGGTACCGCCATCTTTAATCCTGTGAGTATAAAAAATCTTTCTGCCCCTGAAATCGCCGCCTATTCGGTAACGTGCACCGCTGAGGTAAGTTAAAAGTGCTGAACGAGGATTGCCAAAAAGGTCAATGGCAAGATCAAAATGGTTCCTCAAAAGTTTTGAAAATAGCTGGATTTGATCTTTCTTACTATTCAATCGAAACCCCCATACTCTATCAACAGCAGGATGATTTTCCAGTAACGAATGATACGGCTTCTCAGCAAGATAGGTGATTCGGGCATCAGGGAAACTCCTTCTCAAAGCACTGACCAGCGGTGTTGTCAGTATTACATCGCCCATGAAGCGAAGCCGTGAAACCAGTATCTCGTTC
>CAZPNF010000443.1:0-2214 GCA_964587715.1 uncultured bacterium
AGTGAAATGTTACAGGAGGTAAAAGTTTAGTTAAAAAAAACATAGGGAAAATGTGAAAATGAGAAATCAAATAATTCTGCTTTTTTTTGTCTTAACCCTCGGGATAAAAGCTCAAGAAATACCCGAACGTGAAATTCACTACAGACCAGGGGACTGGATAAGCTATCCTGTGATGCGTTTTGTAACTTCTATTGCTCTCGGGTATCAGTACACCTATTTTGGAACAACAGGAGGAATTGCCAGGTATGATTTCTACCGTAACCGCTGGGCGCATCCTTTTACAGTAAGTGATGGTATGGCAAACGATCGTATTAGAGCTGTAATCTATGATTTTGCAACAGGCACTCTCTGGTGTGCCACAGATTCTGGTTTGAGCTTTTACATTTCTAGTGCAGAAGAATGGCGGAACATTTCCTACAGACGTCTCGGTACTGGTTCGGTTTCTTCCATAGGTACTGGCAAGAAGTACCTATGGCTTGAGAGTTCTGGGAAACTTTTCAAGGGAGACCGCACGGGCTGGGATTTTCGCAGAGCAACGCCTGAGGAAGAAACAAAAGACGAAGTCCAGTGGAAGGGGGATAAAGAGGCAAGAAGAAAAGGTCCTTTTCCAAATCTCTTCATGGATAAGGGTTACCTATTTTCACCTGAAGGTACAATTCAGGATATTCATCTCAGGCAATTTAACGTGACAGAAGCTCTTCAGGATAAATTTGACAACATGTGGGTAGGAACCTGGGGTCTGGGGTGTGGTGTAGCAGACATGAAAACCTTTGATTTAAAACTTCTGCCGTTTGGTCCGTATACACTGGAAATTGATGCAATGGCATGGGATGATGGAGGAATGTGGATTGGAGGACAGCATTCTTCTGACGTCCAGGGTGGAATTACATGGTGGGACATGGATAGAAACAGATGGATCTATTTTGAGGCAAAATATCTTCAGGGACTTCGGAGTGATGTAGTCACTTCTATTGCATCCGATACAAATTTTGTCTGGTTTGGTACAAATGAAGGATTGGCAAGATATAATAAAAACAAAGATAGCTGGAGAGTTTTCAGTGTTTACGATAACCTCTGGGATGACAGAGTGACCAGCGTTGTTCTTGGAGACAGTGCTCTGTGGGTAGGTACTGCCTACGGCATTAACAGGGTTTTTCTCCCCGGAATGATTGTAGAGCAGATAAGGGACAAACAACTTATTCATCGTTATATTTATCAGCTCGAATTTGATGGTGAAGACATATGGGCAGGAACTGATAGAGGAATTTTTCATTATACTGATAAGGAAAAACATTGGGAGCATGTTCCTGGTTATCCCAGCATGGTAACGTATACAATAACAGCTATCTCGGCGTGGAAGGATGAGATATGGTTTGGCACAACCGACGGTGTGGAAGTATATAATAAAAGAAAGAACCAGTGGCAGGGATTTCCTTCAGAACACTACCCAACTGGTGGGACTATCAATACTATTTTAGCAGACAGCAGTGCTGTTTGGGTTGGGACGGATAATGGAGTGTTGAAATACAACAGGCAAGAGAACCGCTGGCGTAGATTTACCACCAAGGACGGACTTTTGGATAATTCTGTGCAGTGGATTTTGTTAGACGGAGATTATGTCTGGTTTGGAACAAAGAAAGGTCTTACTCGTTTTTACTGGAATGCACCTTACAGGACTGATTGAGGGCTGTTTTAAAACAAAATTTTCTGTTCGGGAAAGCAGTGCTTACACTGTCAATTTGAGAAAAGGTTTTTCATCTTTTTTTTATTTTTATCTTGACATTTAAGAAATTGTTTACTATAATTTACTTGATTTAAGAATTATTTACTGAACTTTTCCCCTCCCGATTTTACATCTTAGATACTGCGGCTTAGTTTGGGCGGGAGAACTCCTGTGGTCTAAGAGGACGATGTTATGACCTTATCCAGAGATAAAAGACAACCCAAATTGTTGGATGAGGTGCGGTTTACCATTCGAGCAAAGCACTATAGCTTGCGGACAGAAGAGGCTTATGTGAATTGGATCACGGGAATAAAGTCAAATGAGGGAGTAATTAAGAAACCACCATGAAGTTTTCTAATATTAGAAAATTTTGTTTGCTAAATGTAGGCTTATAAACTAATATGTTCGCGGCAACAAATAATAGAGTATCGTTGTTTCTCCTTCGATTCGCCGAAAAGAAAAAGAAGGCGAATCTACGGAGCCTGTGATGC
>CAZPNF010000444.1:0-564 GCA_964587715.1 uncultured bacterium
GTATTTTTGAACATAACCCTGGGTTTTGCTAAAGATGTTATCTTCAATAAGCTGGAAATTCTCAACCAGTGTTTCAGATTCCATGAGAAGTCCCAATGCCTGTTCAATGCCTTTTCTCAGGGCATCTTCAATGGCGTCGTCTCTGGCATGGGCGACGTCGTTTCCGACGATAGATCCCACACCAGAAGAAACTACCTCTTTCACCTCAACATTGGAGGTGTCCTGTTCCTGTGAGATACTTTCCCGCCAGGGGAAGAGAAATCCCAGAAACAACAGGATCACCCACCCTCTATACAAAACTTTCAATACAACCTCCTCTATGAATTGAGATTGTTCTTAAAACCCGAATTAACGGATAAGGGATCGATTTATAGCTATTCTCTTTTCGGTCATCTAAATAGAATGCGGTTCGCGTACGGGACGTTAATTCGGGTTAAAATGTCATTCTAAGAGCGTTCTGGAAGTCTCTAATAATCAGAAGAGCATCGGCACCAGAAACCGGTTTAGAGGGACCAAAGGATCCATCAATGGTGTTCGCTTTCATGATGCCTCTATCTACAGTCA
>CAZPNF010000444.1:574-2203 GCA_964587715.1 uncultured bacterium
TTATAGGCATAATTGGTCGGATTTACGTCCGGAAAGCGTGATGGTGTACCAATGTACTTTGTGGCAAGTTTTTCGTCACCTGTAACCGCAATGAGAATGTTCTGCAAAAATACAGCATAGTTTGCTCGTGTAATTTTGTCATCTGGTCGAAAAGTATGGTCAGGAAACGGTTCAATAACACCTGCCTTTATTACATCCTCGATCCAGTTTTTTGCCCAGTGATTTGCAATGTCTGTTGCCGCAGGTATTGGTTGTTTCTTCGTTGTTTCCATTTCTCTCAAATCAGTGGGTGGACGGAAGCGAGTATCGTATACCCTGGGCTGTTTTTTCTTCAAGATTTCTAATAGCTTCAGTTCTTCCACAAAAAGGACAGCTAAGTCAGCTCTGTCGATTTCAGGAATAAGAGCAATTTTTGCACCTATTTTTGTTCCTGGAGCAGCTCGCTGAATTTTCTGTACAATTTCCCATTCTGCATTTGCGTCTTTAGCAAAATCGCCCTTCATAGCGATTACCTTACTAAAGATATTGGCTGCTTCTCCAAATTTATAAGCTTCTTTATACGCTTCTCCCATGTAGAAAAGGGCTTTTTCCGAATTGGGATCAATCTTCAATGCTTTCTCAAATTGATCGACAGCCTTTTTCAACCAAAAGTTGTCGCCCTTTCTTTCGTTGACTAAAATGCGGCCTTTGGCAATGTATCCATCTGTGAACTTGTTGTTCTTGTCGATTCCCTTATCTACCCATTCGAGAGCTTTTTTAAAATCCTTTTTCTCCGCCATTACTAATCCCATTCCAACATACCCACCAGGGTAGTTGGGGTCGAGTGCAGTGGCGCGCTGAAATTCCTCTGCTGCTCTGTCCAGTTGGCCGATTTTTAACTCACGAAGTCCCTGACTGTAATGATTGTCAGGTGTATCCAATACGGACTCTGCTTTTTGAGGTTTAGGTCCGCAGCCACTGATTATTAGTCCTGCAAAAAAGCCAATAATGGCCATTGTCTTAAGGGTACGGATCTTCATGGGTATCCTCCCTCATTTTAGTTAAAGTGAATTGATTCTTAGTCGAGAATGAACATTACCTTGCAATGCTGTAGAAAGTTCATATTTGCTGCGGCGTTGTGGATCTTTAATGCATCAGCACTGCTGATTACAACGTTTGTTTTGTTTGGACCGGATGCTTCAATGCCTTTAACGATGAGTGGATTGTCTGCTACCCTTTCGTTGAGTCGGGCACGATTGGTGTCTTTATCATACCCTACCATGCCAATGTCCACAGCGTATTCTCGGCTTACGTATTTAGAGCCGTAAACTTCATCTCCACCGTCGTCAAGCACCTTGGGCGCCATAGCAGGTCGTATGTCCAAACCTCTGGCATCAATGATAAGACCTGTGTAGACAGCGCCACTCGTGTTACCTGTATTCTCAACTCCAGTACCTGCACGGATAAGAGTTACACCAGGAGGAACAGGTTTTCCTTTTGGCCAGGGTTGACCACAGAGTGGACAGAGAAGCTGTCCACCTGTCATTAAAACTCCTCCTCCAAAATCTTGAGGCAGCAGTGCGTCCATTATCACGCCTGTTAAAGGAACTTCAACATCGACCTCGACATCACCCGAGGACATGTATCGGG
>CAZPNF010000445.1:0-2197 GCA_964587715.1 uncultured bacterium
TGATTATACAAAAATCAATAAGAGAAGGATTTGGACTCACTGTTACAGAAGCTCTATGGAAAAGAAAACCAGTGGTTGCTTCAAATATAGGAGGCATCCCACTTCAGATAGAGGACGGTAAAAACGGGTTTCTACTTGACCCAGATGATATTAAAGGTTTTGCAGACAAAATTGTAGAGATACTGAAACATCCCACACTGGCAAAAGAGCTGGGTGAAAAGGGAAGAGAAGTTGTCAAAGAGAAATTTCTCATAACAAGACTCCTGTCAGATTATCTGGATCTGCTTAAAACATTCTAGGTATATTCGTCACCCTACAATAGCATGTAACTATGAATGAAGAAATATCTAAAATACAACAAGCACTTGTAAAATACGATCTGAAACTTTCCCCGGGGAAAGTTCAAAAATTCCTTGAAGATATTCAGCAGGCTCAACAATATTTTCCTCTAAGTGAGCAGCGGGCTCTTATCATCAGACTTTTATATGAATGGGACAGCAGAAAGGCCGAAAAGATTATCACATTAAATTCTGAAGCCTGCCGCATTCAACATGGTCCTTGTGTAACTACTTTCGGTATTTTGAGTATTGACTGGCCAGGATTCTTTGATACATGCGTGGGCATTATCCATGAGATGGGATGGAACATTTATTTTGTAAAAGGATTTTATTTCAGCCGCCAGAAAGAAACTCTCGGGATTATACTCATTGGCATAAGAACAGAAGGAGACGATTCGTATAAGCGGCTTCTCAGTCAGAGAGAAACAATTCTCTCGAAAATACATCAAGCCGCAGTAGGGACAAGCGCTAAAACCTACCTTCTCTCTGAAGAAATCAGAAAGCTGACAATTTACAGCCAGGTAATAGCTCAAATTGAAAAAACCTATCATGGTAAGGACCTGGAACAAATCATCGGTTTGAATGGAGAAGCTGTTAAGTATTTTGCCGCCAGATCACGAGATTACATTGAAAACAGAAAAATTGAAGACATCGCCCGCCAGATTATCCTCAACTACAGTTTTATTAAAAAATTGCAGAAATCAGGTAGTACCATTCAACTCGAAATTTCTAACTTTACAACAAAAACCGAGGGCACTTTTACAGGGGTTACTGTTGCAGGACCTGCCCACATGCTTAATTTAGAAGATTGCCTTAAAACAATCGAACTTACCATCCCTAACTTCCAGCTAAAACATAACAGGGAATTTACAACGGAGGAGGGAATTTCTCTCTACAGAATTGAGTTTGTTGATCCACTCGGACACCCATTAAGCGAGCTGGAACAGGAACGGCTTAAAAAAGCCTTCTCAGCTATGGTACTGAACAAGCACCGGGATCGCGCCCAATGGATCGAATCCATCGGAGGATTTGAACAGTACGCAAGGGCAATTATTCCACTCCTGGTACGTGAGGCACAAACTACTGGAAAAACTCAGGTCTATCACAGTGTTGGACACATCACTGATCTTTTTATCGATTTTAAGGTAATTGTTGTTATTCCCACATCTCAGACAACAACTAAAAAGCTCTTTACAAATACTGTTAATCGACTCGAAACTGTAAAAGGCTTTCATATACTAAGAGTAAAACCCCCGAAGATATTCGGCAAAACTACAGTTTTCATAGTAGATCTCAGGATAACTCTTACCAGTGTGGAAAATATCGAAACTATCTACAAAACTATAAGGGAAATAATTCATGCCGTAGTGGGAGAGTTTCGGGATTTTGATGAAGGCATGCGAACTATAGATACTGCCAGGTTAAAATCTGTTCGCAGGCATATTGAAGGAGTCAACAAAAACCTTATTAGAGAATTATATTACAGTATCGAGGACTTCTTCCGGGTGAGTGCCTCCATAGATGAAATTATCTCCCACATCAGAATTGCTCTTGACATGCTGAAACTTATTGATGAAAAAGATGAACCTATCTTAGTTCTCAGCCGCCAGACAGGTATCCATTCCGAATCAGGCGAAATTCTTCCTAAAGCCACCCTTCTCTGTTTATCCTATCCTCATCGTCTTTTCCTGCTCCAGAAAATACTTGAGATATTAGAACCTTATGAAGTAACTTTAAGCCGTATAGAACAAGCTGGTCGAGATATTCTGGTTTGCAGGATTACTAAAGAGGAAAAAACACTCAAAGAAAAAGAAGCTGATAATCTGGTAAAAACTATTAAACAGTTAGCAAGGTAGATA
>CAZPNF010000446.1:0-2196 GCA_964587715.1 uncultured bacterium
CTTAGTACTGGATTCTCTCTGGTCATACAGTGAGCTTCTTGATGGAATCTTTCTCTGACCCAACAGCAGCTCGCGGCTAAATTCAGTCCCTTCTTTTCTCCCCTGAACTTGAGGAACAAAACCTTTAAGATTATCCGGGGACTTTCCCCCATCCAGCGGTCTTTTTTCAAAAGAATTTCTCTCTGAACCATTCTTTCCCGCTTCAGGAAGAACTTTTGCATCAGTAAATCCTTTAGAATACGGCAAATCTCTCGTTCCCATATTCTTCCCCATCAAGTCCCTGGCCAGCGCATTTTTGTCTGAAAGAAGTTGTGCCTTTTCCGGTGGGACCTGGCTTCTGCTTTCCTCCGGTGTTTCTACAATTTCAAAAGCAATTTGTTTTTCTGGCTTCTTGTTAATACTACCTGGCAGTTTAAAAATCTCCACTTCTCCCCACTTAGAGTAAAGAAGAAGAAAAAACAGATGGAGCAGTATTGAAAGAACCAGTGCATAAAACAATCTGTGCTCTTTTAAAAAAAGAGTGTCAGAGCGTGCGTGACTCATTCCCTGACAATCACCTTCTCTCTGGAGATTGCAAAATTATTACCTCCCAGATGGTGAAGTGCTTCTCCGCCTTTTATGTCCACGTTCCAGAGTTCATTGAACAAATTTTCTTCTGCCCATGCCTTGACTACCTCACCTATGAACAGAGTGTGATCGCCTGCCTTTACCTGCTGTTTTACCCGACATTCTAAATGCCCGATACATTCCTTAATCAATGGGGGAAGTACCTCTTCTGCTGGCACGGGTGTAAGGCATGCTTCTTTAAACTTATCAACATCCCTTCCTGAAACCTTTCCGCAAGTCATCACTTCCCGAGCCATGGTAGAACACGGAACATTCACCACAAATTCGCCGCTCAAGGATATTAGCCTGTGCGAATAATGCTCCTCTGCAATACTAATAGCTACTAAAGGAGGAGACTGGCTTACAGGAGTAACCCATGCCACTGCAATGATATTGGGATTTTCCCCTTCTACTTGAGAAGTTACAAGAACAACAGGTCCATGATTAACGATCCGATGAGCCTTAGATAGAAGAATTGCCTTCTTCAATTTTTCCTCCTTTCTCAAAAATCGACAAAAAACTTTTAGTCCAAACTATTCAGATTAGAAATAAATTCCTTGAGCACTCTTTCAAACCGAGGTTTATAGATTAGATCGTATGTAGCTTCCTTTTCTGGAAAAAGCTCAAGAACTTTCTTCTTCGTTGCACGGACTAAATTCACAGCTTCTTCTCGCGAAATCTGTCCACCTCTCAAAACAGCAGCCGTTAAATCTACGACTGTTTTAAGAAAACGCATCTTTTTCTCTTCTTCAAGAATTTCCTCTGGTGTGGTCAAAAAACACCTCCTGAGTATACAAATCTCACGCACTAAATCCTAAACAATACCAAATAACCGAAATCCAAAGGAGCAAAACAACAGTTGCCTGTGTCTGTCATTTGAGATTGGAATTTTGAATTTGTTTAGTATCTAGATATTTGGATTTAGAATTTATCACTAAACCTGTCGTTCTGAGTGAGTCTCGATTCTTGTCGAGACGAACGAAGAATCTCCTGCCACCCAACATTCTGGAACACGAGATTCCGCTCGCTCGAAGCGATGGCATCCATCTCAATGAGATGACAAATCAAGCCCACTTAGCCACTCTTCTATTCTCTTCCAGTGTCCTCCCTTCCAATACACCCGACCACAGGATGGACATTTCCAGAAAATGTTCTCACGCTCCAGAATACTTAAAGGGACACTTTCTGCAATCTTTTTTTTCTCCACACGCTCCACAGGAACATTGCACATAGAACATAGCGAAAATCGATATGACACAGAATCCAAGCTAAAATCATTTACCACCTGTTTCAACTGTTCTTTCGGATCTTCAGTAAAAATGTAGACAGTCTGGAAGGGCCAACTCCGCTCAGTAAAATTTCGATCTCTGGTTAGAAAAACCCTATTTTCACACGCTGCCAGCAGGCTCAACTCTTCTTTAGAACGATCCGGCTGAAACACAGTGTCATAACCCAGAAGCCGAAGCCAGCGGGCAAGTCTTCCCAGCATTCCATCTGTAATAAATCTTACCATGAAATCACTGTAGTCCGAATTATCAGTAGTTATGATTAATTTTACATTTTTCATTGTCATTTTGATTTTTGATATTT
>CAZPNF010000447.1:0-2195 GCA_964587715.1 uncultured bacterium
GTACGAATTTATATTTTCAGGATTCGCTATGTAAGATTTGTTCTCAATCTTACCAAGATCAATATTCTCAATAGTAAAGGACGATGTTGACAGAAATTGATCGCTCATCACAATTGCCGGTATCTGATACGTATATGCCAAATCAAAAGCCCTGATCATCTTGTGAAATGCATCCTTCGGATCAGAAGGTGCAAACACAAGTTTGGGAAACTCGCCATGACCGGCATTTACGGCAAAAAGCAGGTCTCCCTGCTCTGTTCTTGTGGGTAGTCCAGTTGCCGGACCCGGTCTCTGACCCAAAACGATAACGACAGGGGTTTCCGTCATGCCGGCAAGGCTGATCCCTTCAACCATCAGGGCAAAACCACCTCCTGAGGTGGCCGTCATTGCCCTGGCACCAGCATAACTCGCTCCTATCGCCATGTTAATAGCTGCTATTTCATCCTCGGCTTGCTCTGTAAAAATTTGCAGTTCTTCCCTGTGTTTCGAGATAAAAGTAATGATTCCAGTAGCAGGTGTCATTGGATAAGCTGCCATGAATCGGCATCCAGCAGCAGCAGCGCCCAAAGCCACTGCCTCATTTCCAGAAATAAGATAGTATTTTTCGTTTTTACCTGGCAGTTCCCAATTACAAATAGCTCCTCGAAGTAATTGAGCCTTTTTGTATCCTATGTCTGCAGCAGATAGATTCCCTTTTATTACTTCTTCTGTTTTTCCGGAGAATTCCTCTGTCAAAACCTCCTTTAGGAATACAAACTCAATACCGAGAACAGAAACAAGCGAACCGAGGGCTACAGTATTGGCAAAAAGTTTATTACCAAATTTTTCTTTAGACATTTTAGTAAACGGTACGTTTATTATCTTTTCACCTGTTTCTTCCTCATCTACGAGTATTCCATCCTCCTTAAGTAAGGGGAGATATTTGGCCTTGGATTTTTTATCCAGGGGCACCAGAATATCTGCCCTACGGAGGGGAGCATTCAGGATATTCTCACTGATTCTTATTCTGTAACTGTTAGAACCTCCGCGAATTCTAGACTCGTACTCCTGCCATGAAAACGCAGAGTATCCAGCTCTCGAAACCGTTTTGGCTAGAATGGTACCAACGGTTTGAATTCCCTGACCCGCAGCTCCAGCAATTATAACATTGATATCCATCATTTTATCAACCTTAATAGATCATCAGTTAGTTTATTCTAATATTCATCGAAGTGATACCACTCTGCATTTTCGAGCCACGTTTCAGGCCTTCTAATAAATTCAACTAAGTTTTCCATTAAAAACCAGTGTTTCTTCTCTTCTTCTGCCAGTTTCAGAAGTACCTGTTTTTCTGCTTCTCCTTCGACTTCATTTGCCCTTTCCATATAAAACTCACGACTTTTTTTCTCAATATCCTGAGCCTTTCGGTAGAGGTCTACTTCTGAGGCACCAAAGCTAAAATCCTGTCCTAATTCTTTCATTTCAGCAAAGATATTTTTTATGTTCTCAAATATTTTTTCTTCTGCCATGTAAGGATTTGGTATTTTCTTGCTCAACTGCTCGATTACTTTATAGTGCTTAACTTCTTCATTCGCCAGTAAAGTAAAAATGCGTTTTAGCCCTTCATGATTTGCTCTTTCACTCAATTCACGGTAGTAGTTCTCTCCGTCCTTTTCCATTTGCATGGCAAATTGATAAATAGTCATGGCTAAGTCCTCTCCTTGAATAGGTTTACAGACTAAAACTTTACAAATTTATTTTTAGATGCCCCGCAAACAGGACAGGTGTCGGGTGCTTCTCCTTCCACAGTATAACCACAGACAGGACAAATATAAACAGCACCAAGATCAACATCTTTCCCTTCTTTTGCTGCTTGTTTTGCTTCTGAATAGATCGCAGAGTGAATCTTCTCAGCCTCTATGGCATAATGAATCGATCTAACAGCTCCTTTCTCATTCTGAAGTTTTGCTACAGAATCATAAGCAGGGTACATCTCTTCTACCTCAAAATTCTCTCCATTTATTGCTGTCTGAAGGTTTTCAATGGTATCGCCAACCTCGCTCAAGGTTTTGAGATAATTTGTAGCATGCACCTGCTCTGCAAAAGCAATAGCCCTGAAAAGCCTGGCAGTGTTTGGTTTGTTTTCCTGCTTGGCTCTATCTGCAAAAATCAAATACCTCATATGTGCCTGACTCTCACCAGCAAAAGCTTCCTGA
>CAZPNF010000448.1:0-2193 GCA_964587715.1 uncultured bacterium
AAACTCATTACAGAAAGTCTTCTCTTCGTCAGTGAGTTGGAGAACATACTCATCTCTTCTATAATCAAGCTTCCATGTCTCCGCTAAAATCTCAAGACCTGTCCGTTTATTCTTTTTGAACTTTAACTCATCGTCAAGACCCATACGATAGTTGTATTCAGCCTCAGGATTCAGCGGAACTATTGCCCCGTTTTTGTCCAATCCAAAACCCAACTTCTCATCTGCTTTCAGAGACATTGTAAAAGCAGCAGAATTCTGGTTTTTATCAGCATTCAGAATTTCATCAAAATTCATCTCGCTGAGGATCATTCTGTTCTCGTCATTCCATTCCCAGACTTTATAGAGATATGGATTATTCTCCAGAACAGGCACGGCATTTTTTTTTGTGACCCAGTGGATAGTACTTTCAGCATACTTCCTTTTAATTGCAGGAAGCACAGCCGTTGTCATAAGCACATCGCCGATAAAATCGAGGTTAACAATAAGTATACGATGTCCAAAGAGAACAGGATCCTCACAGGGACAAACTTTGTAAGGCTCACAGGGTTTGTAACCTGTAAAAAGTTTGCAGTCAGGAGGAGTAAAAATGCTTGTTAAGCCATTATTCTGACAATCGCTTGATTTCATTTTTTATTTCCGTATCTCTGTTGAAATTTAATATGAGTTCTCCTTTAATCTTCAAGACAAAGTCCACATTGTAAATTCTATCCATTTCATCTGTTGCAGGTTCTATGAGCATTCCTAAAATATCTTGAAGTTGTCCATAATAGTATCTCTCCCAATCTTCCAATTTCCTCGGAGCACATTTCCTTATTAACTCCGAAACGGGTCCAACAGAGCGTTTTTTGTTCAAGCCCCAACGATTCATCGCCTGATTTAATATCCATTCCTTCGCCATCACCACCTCGTCTCTTTAAAAGTGACAAAACCTACCAAACATTTTGTGAACTTTTTTGTTTCATTCTCTTGTACTCTAAAAATCTTGCTTTGTACTTATAATTAATAAACTCATCTACATCAGCCAGATCATTTTTAATCAAATGGGCATTTAAAAAAGTTTTGTTCCGTAGATAAAGATAACAGAGCAAGTTATTTCCCCTATCATATTTTTGAACATCAAACTTTATAAAAACCTTTTGTCCGCAAGTTTTTTCTTCTAAGAATCGAATCGCTTCCTCTTTTTTTTCTGACTTTGCTTGCACCCCTAACAACCTTATCTTTAATCCATTATTTAAAATTATAACCTCTGGAGAAATTACCTGTTTTACAGTATAATAAGTTTCTCTTTCAGCCTTAGAATTATTAATCTTTGAACCAAATTGCAACAACCTCGGATCTACTTTTTTATCAAATTTAATAGGATCCTTAAAAATATATGGCAATCTTTTTAGCTTATCTTTTAAAACTACTCCTATATCCTTTTGCCGAATAATTTCAAATGCTGCTTCGTCAAGAAGATCTTTTTTTCTCATGCCGAGTTTTTCTTCTATTATTGGTAGAAAAGAATCGTTTATCTCGTAACCAATAGAATTTCTGCCAAGATGTTTGGCAGCCAGAGAAGTAGTACCGCTTCCCAGAAAATGATCCAGCACAGTATCACCAACAAAACTGAACATTTTTATAAGCCGTTTTGGTAATTCTTCAGGAAACATTGCCAGATGTTTATCCTGCCTTTCACCCGAAAAATTCCAATGACCAGTAAAATATTTATTCCATTCTTCTTTTGATAGTTTTGATTGTTCCTTAATCTCTTTAGAAACTTTTGGAGGTTTACCATACTTTTTAAATATAAGTATAAATTCATAATCAATTTTCAATATACCATTTCTGGGATACGGAAAAGAACCCATAACTGTAGCACCGCCAGTAGTATTTGTTGTTGTCACTTTTTGCCAGATAACAGCTCCCATATAATCAAAACCAATTGACTCACAAAATTTTATAATTTCGGTTCGTATTGGGATAACCTTATATCTTCCATAATAAACAGATCGTGCAAACTGATCTCCGATATTAATACACAAACGGCATCCATTATGTAAAACCCTATGACATTCTTTCCAGACTAAGTTAAGATTATTTATATACTCCTCATACGAGTCATTAAAACCTATCTGCTTTCCGTTTCCGTAGTCTTTTAACTGCCAATACGGAGGGGAAGTAATAATGAGATGAACAGATTCATCAGAAACC
>CAZPNF010000449.1:0-2189 GCA_964587715.1 uncultured bacterium
TTGCTCCTGATTCTCCTCAGGAAAGTTTTGAGTTTGCTATTAAAGCATTTAATCTGGCAGAGAAGTATCGTGTACCTGTGATGTTGATGGCTGATGAATGTGTGGGTCACATGACTGAAAAAGTTGTAATACCTCCTGCTTCAGAAATTGAGCTGGAGAATAGAAAATATTACAGTGGACCTGCTAATGCTTATCTTCCATTCAAACGAGATGAGAGTCTTGTTCCTCCAATTGCAAAGCCTGGTGATGGCTATAGGTTATATATAACCGGATTAGCTCATGATGATAAAGGTTATCCAATATTTGAACGTGATATACGAAAATCAACTACACGTGCTTTAGTTGATAAAATAAGACTGAACGCTGATAAAATTATTGAAGTAGAAGAAGATAACTTAGATGATGCAGAGGTTGTTGTTGTTTCTTATGGAATAAGTTCGAGAGTTGCACTTAAGGCTGTTGAATTGGCGAGAAAAGATGGTATAAAAGTGGGTGCGCTGAGGCTCATAACAGTATGGCCCTTTCCCGAGAAGAAAATAGCAGAGCTTTCAAAGAAGGTGAAAGGATTTGTTGTCCCTGAAATAAATTATGGACAGATTGCTTTTGAAGTAGAAAGATGCAGTCACGGGAATGCCAATGTGATCCTTGTGCCTCACGGAGGTGCTTCTGTTCACATCCCAGAAGATATATTGGGTGCTATCAGACAGGTGGCAGAGGATAAAAAACGATATCCTCAACTTGTTTCGTATAAGACTTATTTAGAGAAACAAGTTTTTGGATAAGGTAGTGGGCAATATGGATAGCATGGATCGAATCGTTGATGTTTTTTCTGATGCTCTTAATAAGAGCAAGTTAGATAGATCAAAAGTATCTGTGGTCTCGGATGTTCTGTTTTCCCCCGAAGCTGTAAAAAAGCTGGGAGTTGATTTTTTTCACACTACTCGAGGTTCTGCAATTCCTTTTGCCACAGGATTGAAATTGGGGAATTTAGGTCTAAAGGTTGTTGTTTTTATTGGCGATTTACTTACAATAGGTGGCAACCACTTTCTCCATTCGGCAAGAGGGAATATGGATATCGTTGTAATATGTCTTAACCATTTTATTTATAAAAAAGTAGGAGGAGAAGAACCACCTGTTTTTCCTTTTCATTTTTCACCTTATTTAAGTTACGAAGAGCCTTTTAATATACCTCATTTAGCAAAATCTTTTGGTGCTGTGTATGTAGCGCGGTGGACTGTGTTGCATACTCGTGAAATGGTGAGTTCCATTTCAGAAGCGATACAAAAGAAGGGATTTTCAGTAGTAGAAATTATATCACCTGGGTTGGACTATTTCTTAGAAAATCGCAGTGGAGATGGTGTATCTGATTTAATTGAATAAGAACTCGGAAATAAAAAATAAATGTGATACAAGAAAAGCAGTTATAGAGCCGGATAAAAAAATGATTATGGGTAAATTTGTTGATAGAGAGAGAAAAACATTTATTGATTCCTATAATAGGCAGCTTGCACATGTAATTGGTAAAAAATTTAGAGAGTATAAATGAAAGAAATTAGGTTTGCAGGATTTGGGGGACAGGGAATCATCAGGTCGGGTATAATCTTGGGGAAAGCTGTATCAATTTATGATAATAATTTTGCTACCATGAATCAAAGTTTTGGGCCCGAGGCAAGAGGTGGTGCATGTAGTTCTACTCTGCTTGTATCCGAGACCAAGATTTTCTATCCGTATGTTACAAAGACTAATTTTTTTATTGCGATGTCTGATGAGGCTTATCAAAAATTTAAGAATGAACTGAGGAAAGATGGTGTACTGATTTTTGATTCAGATTTAGTTAAACCCACGGGGAGGAATAAAACTTTCCCAATTCCTGCGATAAAATTTGCAGAGGAATTGGGTAATCGCATTTTTGCAAACGTTGTTATACTTGGTTTTGTTACTGCTATTACTAATATTGTGTCAGTTGAAGCGATGAAAAAAGCAATCCCTGAATCTGTTCCAGAAAGATTTGCCGAGATAAATCTGAAAGCATTTGATAAGGGGTATGAGTACGGTAAGAAGATATTAAAAGAAAGTGAGTCTAAAAAGGATGAAAAAGCAGTTTAGGAATATCCAGTAAAAAATTTTAGTTGCTTTTATTGCATTATTTATATATAACGGTATTTGAATAATTCATATGACAGAGCGGT
>CAZPNF010000450.1:0-2186 GCA_964587715.1 uncultured bacterium
AAAAGAATTTACCATCCGATCCTTAGGAATGCCAAATCTGTTCCCGAATCTCAAGACAATAGGAACTAAAAAAGTAATAGAAAACTCTTTCCCCCACAAACGCATGAAGAAATCTTTCCCTGTTAGAATAGACAGTACCATGGAGAAAAACCAGAGAGCAAGAATTCCCCAGATAGTTAGCAGGATAAAACCAAAAATTGTGGGGAGAGATGGAGAAAATTGAGCCAAACGGGGGGAGGCCATATACCAAAGAAAAAACGAAAGAAAACCTGCTGATAGAATTGCGACAAGAAGAATTCCAAGAAATATTCTTTTCCCTGTATTAGCATTTTTTTCGTACTCTTTTAAATTCCCTTTCCACCCTACCCACTCGTCTCCCAGCCTTCTATTCTTAACTTTCATGATTTTATTTTCTTTATTAGAATCCATTGGATTTTTCCCTGTGCACCTGATTTTGTGAAACTATATACTAGCGAAGCTTTGCCTCAAACCGACGAGAAGTACACAAATGATTTTTTTTGTGTAATTAAAGTCTGGAGATTAAACATCAAAAATCAAATATTAAAATTACATATCAAAATGTAAAGCAGTTATGATTAATACACTTATTAAAAACTTGACTCAAAATTTCAAATTATTGCTATATAAAAGGTTTAATATTCTTATCTATCCGCAATGAGAGTATCCACAGACCCGGCAGAAACTGCATCCTCCTTCGGTTTCCATAATACTCCCACATTCCGGGCATTCCGGTCCGGAGAGGATTTTTGTTTCCTCATCTGATGGAATAAGTTCATGGTCTGACACCACTGTAGATGATTTTTTTACCTCTTTTCTTTTGCTTCCAAATTCATTAAGAAGAATCTGTCCAATACCATCCGGTACAGATTTTACAAGGATACCTTTGTTCCATATTGGCCTTGAGCCGGTTATACCTATTAACGTCTGGCTGATTTCTTTTACCTTTACTCCTTTCTGCAGTGAGATCGAAATGAGTCTTCCAATGGCTTCAGCAAGGGCAGAAGTATCACCACCGCTTTTGCCGATATTAGCAAATACTTCTACAGGTGCATTGGTCTCATCAGTGTTGATAGTTACGTAGAGAGAACCCTGACCTGTATTGAGTTTTGTTGTGAAGCCTCTCAGCATTCGCGGTCTCTTAGGAATAGAGGAAGGGATTTCTTTCTTTGTTTTGGAAACTCCCTTGTTTAATACCTGTTGTGAACGACTGCCGTCTCTGTAGATCGTTACACCTTTGCATCCCAGATCGTGTGCTAAACGATACACTTTTGCCACATCTTCTTCAGTAGTGTCGTTGGCAAAATTGACTGTCTTAGAAACAGCATTGTCAGTATATTTTTGAAATGCTGCTTGCATTCTGATGTGCCATTCAGGATCAATTTCGTGTGCTGTAACAAAAACTCTTCTTATATCTTCCGGTATTTCTTCAATGTTCTCCACCGAGCCTTTTGTCGCAACTTTTCGAATCAAGTCTTCATGGTAGAGTCCTTTTTCTTTAATCCGTTCAAGAAATATAGGATGCATTTCAGGAAGTCTGTCATTGTCCATTACGTTGCGGGTAAAGGATAATGCAAAAAGCGGTTCTATACCACTGGAGCAGCCAGCAATAATACTGATTGTTCCTGTGGGAGCAATTGTTGTACGTGTAGCATTTCGTATTAAAGGCTCACCTCGTTGGCCGTATACACTCTGGTCAAAGGCAGGAAAAGGTACTCTTGTCAAGGCCAGTTCCTGAGATTTTCTTTTTGCCGCATCATTGATAAAACTCATCAGCTTTTCTGCTGTTTCAATCGCTTCTTGTGAGTTATATGGTATGTTGAGCTTTAAGAGAAGATCTGCAAAACTCATCACGCCAAGCCCAATCTTCCTTGTGGTTTTAGTCATTTTTTCAATCTGCGGAAGAGGGAACTTATTTACATCAATGACATTGTCCAGGAAATGGACAGCAGTTCTGACTGTTTTTAAAAGTTTATCAAAATCGATTTCAACCTTGCCTTTGTTTTGTTTTACCATCTTTGACAGATTGATTGAACCCAGGTTGCACGATTCAAAGGGCAGGAGAGGTTGTTCACCGCATGGGTTGGTGGATTCAATCTTGCCAAGTTGAGGGGTTACATTATCTTCATTAATTCTGTCAATAAAGATCACACCGGGGTCACCATTTT
>CAZPNF010000451.1:0-2185 GCA_964587715.1 uncultured bacterium
TTGAGGCTAAATTGGAACGGTTTTTTGGGATCAGAACTTATGTTGAACCAGTTGTTCCATCGAGAAGGGAAGATCATAGAAGGCCCACCTCGCAATGCACTTGCCGAAAGAGAACTTCCATTACGATTGATTCCTGTTCCAAAACCCCAGTAGTTGCGGAATTGAAAATCTAAATTTATATTTCCTCCATTGAAGATGTTCTCTTTACCAAAGTTCCAACCGCTCCACTGATTAAAATTAAGAGAAACACTCCGAAAAATACTGAACGGTTCCCAGATCCTGTATCCTGCCCAAACAAATTCCAAAATATTATCCGCCTGTCTTAGGTAACCCATATCGTTTAATTCTAAACCTGGTGAACGCCACGTAGAACCGACAGCAAAATTGAGGTGACTATTTCCACTTCTGCCAATGGAAAAAGTACCACCGTAACCAGATAGAGATGTGCGGTTCGAATCCAGTGAAACATAATCCGCATCAGGACGCTGGAAATAACGGGACGGAGCAGTCTGAGCTTCTAAAAGTGCTTCCTTGGTTCCACGAATATGACTTAAGACTGATTTGAATATCAGGAAATAGGTTCTATTTTTCCACTGATGCTGGAAATCAAAACCTCCGGTAATAGCATTTCTGTTGAGAAATTCAAGTTGAGAATCTTTAATGTTGCGATACGTACTTGTCAGAATACCACCAATCGTAGTGCTCCCTTTATTATAATCTTTTTGCAAACGACCTAAAAAATAGTTGGTCATTGGTTCTACAGCAGTGTGCCTTTGCTGACCATTAAGATCGATCTCTGCATTTTCTTTTGTAGTTACTGCATCCATAACACCTACGGATAATCCCTTAGAAGTTTTCCCTGTCAACTTTAAAGCACCCAGGATTGAGGAGTTTTCGGGCATCTTCAAATATTCGTCATCGTTTATGTCAGGATCATAACTTGGCGCATGACCTATACGCCTGGAATAAAACAAATTGTCCCTGGATAAATCACCATCTCCTATCATTAACTGATAATTCAAAATATTTGCCCCTTCGATGAAGAACGGTCTTTTTTCCTCGTAAAATGTTTCAAAAGCAGTCAGATTAACAACCGAAGGGTCTGCCTCAACCTGACCAAAATCAGGATTGACAGTAAAATCAAGCGTTAGGTCACTGGTCAGCCCAATCTTCCCGTCTAACCCAAATTTCATGTTATTTAAATGACCGGGGGAGAAAGGATTTTCCACCTCTTTTTTCATGGTTTCCATTTTACCCACTGAATAGGGAAGAAGCTCAATCCGTTGGCCAGGCTTTATTCTGTGAATACCGTGGAGTTCTCCAAACAGATGAACCACACCCGGTGCATTCTTGGGAATAGGCTGCCAGAATGAAAGCTCCTCTTCGCGAAACAAAAACCGTGCAACTTCAAGTCCCCAGACATAATCTTTGCTATTACCAAAACGAAGTTGACTGAAAGGAATTCTCATCTCGGCTGTCCAGCCCTGATCATCAATGGCTGTTTTGACGTACCAAACAGGATCCCACGAATAATCTTCCTTCTCTCCATCATTTGTAAAAACACCGTCGATTTTGACTCCGCCAGCATTGACCATAAAAGTAAACGCTGTGAGATGATCAAAATAGCTGTCAAGCATCACTGCAACAATATCACCTTCTTTATCGTCTCTCCGGGACATACGTGTTGCAATGCTGTCCGGGCAGGTATCGAAAGCACGAATGCCAACATAGAGATTATTATCATCGTAGAGTATCTTAAAAGCCGCCTTCTGAGAAGCCTTTCTACCATCATACGGCTGCTGCTGTATAAATCCTTCTCCCCAATTTGCCGATGCCCATGCAGGGTCATCCAGATGACCATCTATAACAGGAGTACGGGGATTCACCCGCTTTGTTGTATAAATTTTTTTATTAGCCAGAAGGGAATTATTCCACAATATTAAAGACAATCCAGCAAAAAGTAATATCAGCATTTTTTGCATTGTACAATCCTTATTTTTTAAATTCTCTATCTATCAATACGGTATAATAACAACAGTGTTTCAAAAACAAACCTACTAATATACAGATAATATCTACATCTATTTAGACATCTCTTTCTTAAAAAAGGTTACAAAGTTTTTTATATCAAGCTTTTCTTTAACAGTTACTATACCATTAGTAGGGCTAAGTCATTGTTTTTTTG
>CAZPNF010000452.1:0-2178 GCA_964587715.1 uncultured bacterium
GTCTGAGGAAAAAATAGAAAATAACCAAAAGCGGAGTAAACAGGGCAAGAGCTACCAGCATCTCTTTTATCTCCTCCCAACACCATCTTCCAAAACTCTGGTTGGAAAGTCCAAATCTGTGCTCTACAACATAACCACCGTAAAAACCCAACGGCAGAGTGATAACCATCTCAATTCCGCCGAGAATCAAAATAAAAAGCAAAAATTCTAAATAAGGCTGACCAGCAATACCCTGTATCCATTTCTCAAGAGCGGCGGAAAAACCTGAGAAAAGAACAACTAACAAAAATCCTACTCCAATAAAAAGAGAGATCACCGAAAGGAAAATTTTGATTCGGTTGTACTGCTTAATCTCTTTGGGATCATTTTCTCTAAGATGTTCTTGCATAGCTTCTACTTCTTATAAAACATTCTGCATCGCCAAAAACACCTCGTTACAGAGATCGCTTCGCTTATCTCTGTAGCGATCAGGCAAGGCCGGAAACGACCTAGTGTTGTCATCCTGAGGGTGTGTAGCACCCGAAGGATCTGGTGAGGGGCCCCCGTATTTGTCACTTGTTTCTAATCCCTCGTCTTTTTTTCCTGAAAAACTAAAGCCCGAATCTCACCACTCTCAAACCTCAAGCCTCACCTGCAGCCTTTTTAACAAATCGCTGACATTTTTCATAACCCAGAATCTCAGCAATTTTCGGAAGTTCAGGTCCATGAATCTGTCCTGTGAGAGCTACCCGAACAGGCATCCAGAGGTCTTTACCTTTTATCCCGAGTTTCTTCTGAACTCTTTTCATTATCATCATGAATGTATCGGCACTCCAATCCTCAACAGGCACCATTTCTTCTAAGAATGTTGAGAGAACCTTTTTCGCCTCAGGTTTTTTCAAAATGATTCCAGCATCATCATCTTCCAGTATCACTTCTTTCTGGAAAAAAATCTTTGATTTTTCTCCTGCCTGATTGATTCTCTCCAGATGCTCACGCAAGAGAGAGGCTATCGGTTTGATTTCTTCTATTGAAGAAACAGGATAGCCTGCCTTTTGCAGTACAGGGAAAATCAACTCTGCCAGTTTCTCTAATTTGAGATTTCGGATGTAAACTCCGTTCATCCAGTCGAGTTTCTCGACATCAAAAATTGGTGCTGTCTTTGAAATTCGTTCAAAACTAAACTCCTCAATCAAACGGCTGGTAGAGAGAATTTCTTCACCACTTTCCGAAGACCATGAAAGCAGAGAGAGAAAGTTGACCAGTGCTTCTGGAAGATACCCCATCTCTCTGTACTGTGACACAGAAGTTGCCCCGTGTCGTTTTGAAAGACGGACTCGATCTTTCCCCAGTATCATGGGGATATGGGCAAACGTTGGGATTTCCCATCCAAAAGCCTTGTAGAGAAGGAGTTGTCTGGGAGTATTAGAAATATGATCATCTCCCCTGATAACGTGGGATATTTCCATGAGATGGTCATCAATCGTGCATGCAAAATTGTACATCGGCATTCCGTCAGATCTTACAACAATAAAATCACCGATGTTTTCGCCCTGGAATGAAATTTCCCCCTTCGCCAAATCTCTGAAGGAAATTTCCTTTTCCTCAACTTTAAATCTGAATACAGGTTTTCTGCCTTCGTCTTCAAATTGTTTCTTCTCTGCCCGAGTTAAATTCCGACATTTACCATCATACTGAATGGACTTGCCTTGTTTTAACAAGTCTTTACGTCTTGCTTCTAATTCCTCGGGCGTACAGTAACAGGGATAGACTCTGTCAATTTCCTGAAGCTGTTTAAGATACTTTTGATAAATCCCTATCCTTTCTGACTGGCGATAAGGCCCATAATCTCCACCGACATCAGGCCCTTCATCCCAGTTAAGCCCCAACCATTTTAGATCTCTAAATATAGAAAGTTCAGAAGTTTCTGTTGAGCGCTCTCTGTCAGTATCTTCGATTCTTAAGACAAAACGGCCACCAGTGTGACGGGCATAGAGCCAATTCATTATGGCAGTGCGAGCATTGCCTATGTGCAAATGCCCGGTCGGACTCGGGGCAAATCTTGTACGTACATTTTCTTCCATTTTATATATTTGTCATTTGCAAAAGTTTACTTCCTTACTCTTCGTTTAACTATTATAAACCTAACCCACCAGAAAAGGATCACCAGGGAAATAAACACAAAAACAGCAAATTGAT
>CAZPNF010000453.1:0-2170 GCA_964587715.1 uncultured bacterium
ACAAAATACTCAAACAGCACCTCAATACCTTTTTCTTTATCCCATCTTCCAAGTATCAAGTCATGAAACCGGTCGTAGAGTTCAGTTGTTGAAGCAGGGATTTCCTTATTCTCTTCGACTAACTCTATAAGTAACATCAAAGATAGCGGGACCATTGGAATTTGAAATTTTATTTTTTCCAATCCATCCTCAAGCGAATTCAACATTTGTCCACTGCTAACCAATTTCTTGAAAAGTTTAAGAGCCTGACTATATTCAAAAGGTAAGATTTCATATTTTTTGAATCCTCTTGGTGGAGTCATAACAATGTCAGCCTTACGACTAGTAATAATAATAGAACAAGCTAATTGTTGGGAAAATTTTTTTCCCTTTTTTATAATTTCCCTCCCTTGACTAAACGAAACCTCATCTAATCCATCAATCATAAGTACCTGTATTTTAAATCGATCGAGTATATCTGGATATACAAGATATTTCTTTAAAAGTTCTTTTGAGTCCTTAGCCTGTAAAATTTCTTTTGCTGAGATCAAAATTGGTATTTCTATTGTTTGTTTTTTTGATACTCCTCGAAACATGAGAGAAGATGCTTTTCTTAAAATATCAATCGCAAGTTTAGCTAAAGCGCCTGACTTACCCACTCCTGGGTCACCTACTAATATTATGTTATTACTTTGCGTCAGAATTGATTCTAAATGGGCAAAAGGCATTCTACGTTTTTGGATAATGAGCGACAAGTTTTCCTCATCAAATCTTAGGGGAATATCAATAGTTGCAATTAGTGGTTCAACAAAATAGTCGGACAAATTTATTTCTTTTTTGAAGAGCCAGTGTTTTGTTTCCAATTGTTGTATTTTCTTTTGGAGAAAATCTATAACTCTCCCCTCAAAAAATACCTGAGGATGATAGTTTGTAAAATTGTCAATAAGCCAATCTATGTCCTTAATTTCTACATTTCCTTTTAATTCCCTATCTAATCTTTCGCGAGCCAGATTACTTAACTCACCCGCTAAAACAATAAATACCTTTGAAATTGGTAAATTCTTAAAAATGGTTTTCATCTTTGTAGGATGATCAAACGCTTGTTGAACCTGACTCTCTATCTCTTTAATCTTCTTTTCAGCGATATAAGAAAATGCCTTTTTCACCTGAGTTTTTACTTCATCTACTTTGCCAACAGTTTTTGCTCGAATATCTCCAGTCTTCACAACAACTCCGATCACATCTATGCCGATTTTGTCTCTCTTTACTATTACAAGATCCTTTCCTAGTTCATCCGCTTTGTGAGTTATTTCAATTGTATAATCTGGCTCCATTGCCTTAAATAGTTCTTTTAGATAGCGATGTAGTTCAACTTCTTTAAACGACATTAAAATATTTTTTCTCGTCTCTTTGGCAAGCGCTTTCGCATGCTGAATTATTTCACTTTGCTTTTTCATTGACCTATTCCTCATTTAACTTTTATGCTTTTTCGGAACAATGTATTGGTTCACCATTCACTGGTTCAGATTTGTAATCTGAACCATTTATTTATCTTCGTCCAAAACATTAGGGTTCAAGTTGCAAACTTGAACCAGCGCTGTTATGAAGTTTTCGTCACGTCACCAGTTTTTCCTGATCTCTCCAGATTTCTGCACCCAATGTTTTGAGTTTTTCCTCTATACGTTCGTATCCCCTATCAATGTGGTATGTTCTCGAAACGTCTGTCCTGCCTTTTGCAACTAAACCAGCAAGTATCAGACAGGCACTGGCTCGTAGGTCAGTAGACATTACAGGTGCACCTGAAAGATGGTCCATTCCCTTTATAACCGCCACGTTGTGATCGAGCGTTATATCGGCACCAAGCCGCTGAAGCTCTGCTACGTGAGTAAACCTATCGAGAAAAATGGTATCGGTTACAATGGAGGAACCCGTTGCAATACTCATTAAAGCCATCCATTGAGCCTGCATGTCTGTTGGAAAACCAGGATAAACAGCAGTGGTTGCATCTACAGACTTTATTCTTCCATCCGATTGGATTCTGATCCAGTCCTTCCCTTCTTCAATTAAAGCACCACTGTCACGAAGCTTACTGATAACAGAAGTAAGGTGTTTTGGATTAGTTCCTTCTAATTTTATATCCCCACCTGTAATGTGACCTGCTATGAGAAAAGTACCTGTTTCAATACGATCT
>CAZPNF010000454.1:0-2161 GCA_964587715.1 uncultured bacterium
TTCTCAAGAGTTTTTCCTTTCAAACCGCTATCCTGTTTGAGATAGCTCATTGTTATGTTCATTACCTTTTCTATATTTTCGGTCTGGTAGGTATATTTGTTTGACTTGACTGATCTTTTTTTTTCGTTAAAGTATTTTCCTGTGATCGACCCCACTTCATCCGAAGTTGCCAGATAAGTATATGTTTCCGCCATCTCTTCAGGTGACAGGGCGAATTTACTCTTGAGCGAGTAGAGAAATCTCATGATTGATGGGAGGTTGGAATATTTACTAACATCCACTCGGACTGCAGATACCTGGATGCAATTGGCCGTGATATTTGTGTCTTTCAATCTTTCCACAAGCCAATAAGTATACATTACTTGGGCTCGTTTCGATTGATAATATGCATCTACAAGACTAAACTTTTTCTTTCTAAATTCGGGATCTCCCAAGTCTACCTTTAAAAAGGGTTTTGCTTTCAATCCTTTTGACGCTATGGTAATGATACGTCCTTGTTCACTGTTTTTGATAGCATCCAAAAGAAGTTTTGTGAGTAGCACTGGCCCCAAATGATTTGTTGCCCACACTGCTTCTTTCCCCTCACTCGTATAGACGACATCTTTTTGGGTGATGTCGAAAATGGCTGCATTATGGATAAGCACATCAAGTCTTTCATACTTGTGGAAAAAGTTTTTGGAAAATTCACGAATCGATGACTGCAGGGACATATCTATAATCATAAGTTCAAGAGAAACACTTTGAGAATTTTCCTCGATTTCCCGGAGTGCCGTTTTGCCTTTCTCTGGATTACGACATGCGAGAATTGTATGATAGCCTTGTTGAGCAATCTGAGCGGCAGCAGCTTTACCAATTCCAGAATTAGCTCCAGTAATCATACAAATCTTTTTATCCATGATAACCTCTTCATATGTTTAGTATTGTTGAAAAAAGAACACTGTAGTTTTTTCGAATATCATCTTCCAGCCGGCTAACGACCAAGCTCACCTGCCGCTATGGAGCGCCAGCGGAATAGCGGTCAGGTGCAGCGTCTTGTTATGCGCGCCTGGATTCATCTGATCTCTTTTGAAACAATTTTGAATATTTGGATTTGAAATTACTTGCGGGCTGTGTATGCCAAAAAGCAAACTCTTTTCCATCATTGTCGCTCCACAAGCTTCTCTAGCATTTCAGCTAAATGCTCAAAGATCCAAAAATGTCCCACACCCTTGATGAATCTCGCTTCGCAGTTGGGGATCTTCTCAGCCATATATTGCCCCATGGACAGGGGAACACTGATGTCTTCTTCGCCCTGCCAGAGATATAACTTGGTTTTGATCTCATTCAGCGGTATCGACCAAGTGCCAGGGATCAATGCGTCATACCAGGTGCCAATGCCCCCCTGCCGGTAACCCTCATTGCGATCAGCTTGGATCAACTTGGCGATATTAAGACGCTCATAAACTTTTCTGTCGGTTTCACTAAACTCTTTGGTGACCATTTTAGTATAAAGCTTGGGAAATTTTCTCGCCAGCCAGGCAAACAGCTTCATTTGCAGCTTGAACAGCCCGGGCAATTTCGGTGCTTTGTCCCACATCATACGAACAGGAGCAGCTATGTTCTTATCTGTTTCCGGGATAAAAGGCCCGACACTGGCAAAGATACCAACTGAAGTCAGACGCTCCGGAATTTTCCAGGCGCAAGCTAAGGCATACGGTCCGCCGCCGGATGGTCCAAAGACCGCAAACTTTTTTATTCCCCGTGAATCAGCCAGAGCCACAATGTCATTGGGCCAGTTCTCAAGTGTAGTTACGCCCTCCTTAAAATCCGTTTGGCCAAAGCCGGGTCGGTCTGGAGCGATCAAACAGATATTGGGCAAAAAAGGCGAACCCGGTATCACGCCCCAGAGCAACCGCGAATTGGGATTTCCATGAAAAACAAAAATGGGCTGACCCTTTGGATCGCCATACTCCACGTAGCAAAGCTGACGGCCATCGGGAAGTTTTAAATAGTTTTCATTGGTTCTATTCATTATAGCACCATCTTATCACCCACATTATCCCACCACTTCCAAATTCTCTCATTACCCTTCCTCTTTGTCTAGCTTTTGACGGCATTAGTACGCATAACGCTCTAAGCTAAGCTGCAATTCCGTGCCGAAGGCTTGGAACGATTGTTGCCG
>CAZPNF010000455.1:0-2160 GCA_964587715.1 uncultured bacterium
TATTTATTATCCAGACTAATTGAACCGAAGATCCCGGTTTTTAAGAAATTCTGGGAACTTCGGTTTTTTCATTTCGTTCAATTTATTTACTGAACTTTTGAAAAAATTCAATTAGTTATCAAACTGATTAGTTAATTTTTTCTGGAACTTTTTAGCGATAAGAAAGTATGAAATTTTAAACTGTGGGAATAATTATGATGAAAAAAATATTTGTTACCGTTTTTTTGATTCTCTGCTTTTTTATTTCTCAAGGAAAGGCCGAAAAACTTTCTCCCCAGGATTCTCTGTCAAATCAAACAGAGGTATCGCTTTCAACTTTAGTTAATCCGAGACGTGTTCCACTGAACCGCACTTTTACCCTGACAGTGCAGGTTTTGTGGAAGGGAGATCTGGATCTTATTGAAATTGGTGATGTTGAAGAACCCGTACTCACCAACTTCGATATTGTTGGTACTTCTTCGTCCAATCGTGTTGTGGGAGCTGCTGCTGGTAAGAAAGCCATTAAAGAGATTGCCTACACACTTAAACCTAAAACACTCGGTATGGGTTACATCGAGTCGGTGGGGTTAAGTTATGTAGACAAAACAACCGGGAAAAAATATCACGTGAAAACCCAGCGAATAGGGGTGAAAGTTATTTCTCCTGTACCAGAAAAAGAAAAAGTCGGCAAATGGTGGATATGGGTTCTGGTAGGGGGTCTATTTCTGGGAAGTGGGGGGGTTGTTCTGCTGTTATACAGGAAATCTCACACCACGGAAAAAGAAGAAAAAGTCGAGGAGATTATAGAAGAATCTTATCTGAAAGAACTGAAAGAAACAGTGAGTCTGGAACAGGGTCATGGACAGGAAGCGTTTACAATTTTGTCAAAACTTTTCAGGAAATATCTTTCTGAGAAATACAATATTCCAGCTCTTGAAGCTACTACAGAGGAACTTCTCTCTACTTTAAAAGAACAGGGCTTAGAGGAAAATTTGATTCGTCGCTGTGAGACTTTGTTCAAGAAAGCAGATGTTGTGAAATTTTCAGGTCAGGAAGCAACCCAGGCTGAATTGGAAGAAGCATATACCACAGTCGAAACAATTCTTGAATCCCATTTAGCTCAAACAAAAGAAATGATGCAAAAAATGGAAGAGAAACGATCGAAAAAGAAAAAGAGAAGCAAGGAGGATCGATGAATAAGGATATTGAAGCCATTCACAAAAAGATTCAGGAAGAAAGCAAGTTCGTTGAAAAACTCACAGAAGAAGTGGGGAAGGTTATTGTAGGACAGAAATATATGGTAGAACGCCTGCTTATTGGTCTTCTCTCAAACGGGCATGTCCTCTTAGAGGGTGTTCCGGGTCTGGCAAAGACACTTACTGTCAGGACACTCTCGGCAGCTATTCAAACAAAATTCCAGCGTATTCAGTTTACTCCGGATCTTCTGCCAGCAGATCTTATCGGAACTCTGATTTACGATCAGCGGAACGGGAAGTTCCAGACGAAAAAAGGTCCCATCTTTGCCAACCTTATTTTAGCCGACGAGATAAACCGATCCCCGGCAAAAGTTCAGTCAGCTCTTCTAGAAGCAATGCAGGAACGTACTGTTACAATTGGTGAGAATACGTTTCCTCTTGATGATCCATTCCTCGTTCTTGCAACCCAGAATCCCATTGAACAGGAGGGAACTTATCCTCTTCCTGAAGCCCAGGTAGACCGCTTTATGCTGAAGCTTTCAATAGGCTATCCTACTCCGGAAGAGGAGCTGGAAATCATGCGGCGTATGTCTACCGGACCAGAACCCACGGCCAAACCTGTTGTGGGGCCTCAGGACATTCTTAAGGCCAGAAATGTTGTAGAAGAAATTTATATTGATCCAAAGATCGAGCAGTATATTATTGATATTGTTTTTGCTACCCGAAAACCGAAAGATTATGGTCTGGAGGAACTGTCGGATTTAATTGCATACGGTGCATCGCCGCGGGCTTCCATCTATTTAGTCAAGACTGCAAAGGCCCATGCTTTTCTTGACAGAAGAGGCTATGTAACTCCTGAGGATGTACGGGCCATCGGTATGGATGTGTTACGTCACAGAGTCATTGTGACTTACGAAGCAGAGGCAGAAGAAGTCCGTCCTGAGGATGTAGTGCGGAAGGTTCTGAACAAGATTGAAGTGCCGTA
>CAZPNF010000456.1:0-2146 GCA_964587715.1 uncultured bacterium
TTCGTCTCCAGCATAAAAGACTTTTTCTGCATCTTTCTGGAGTTTTTACTCCATCTTCCTTTCTTCCTGGATTGCACCAAATCTACCCATCCATCCGAATTATTCTCAAAATCGGGATTCTCTGCTGCCCCGGAACCGAAAAGAACTATATTTTTTACCACCATTTCCACATTATCAAGAGATTTCAGTACTTCAGTTCTCATAAGTCTACCTCACTCACTTCTAATTTTTTCAACACAAAGTCCCTAACTTCTAAAGCAATATCAAAAGATTGCTTCGTTTCTTCTATTGTTGGAATATAAAACTCATCTGGATATCTGACTTCCACAGCATAAAATCCAAGTGAAGAAATTTTATCTCTGTCAAGACTCTCAAAATCATTATCCTTTTCAATGCATAAATCCATTATCTTATCCAGATCGTGGGTTTTCATCGCTCTTATATCAAAATAAGTTAAATATCCCTTAAGATATTTTTCAATTGCTTGCTGGCAGTGAAAACATATCCCTCCTGTTGGAGGTTGTTCTATCTCCAATAAGTGTTTCGCAATTCTTAAATCCTCTTCTGCCTTCTTAATCCAGCGAAGAATTATTTCTTTTTTCACATTTCCACTCCTTCCCGATATGCTTCATTTGAAATTGTATTTGTGATCGTTTTCTCTTTCTCAAAGATATTGGCTGATTTAATAATTATATCAAATGAAAAATAGGGAAACTGTTTATGCACATTTCTGGAAATTTTGCTCCACATTTCCTTTTTTTCTGAGTGTATAAGATCTTTATCTATAACTACCAGAACATCCCAATCACTTTCAGGATCAAAATGACCCCTTGCCCTTGAACCGAAAAGAATTATAGTCTTTACTGCTATTCCCATGTTATTAAGGCATTTCAAAATTTCTGTTTTTATATCTTCTCTGAATTTTTCTTTCATGCTATCCATCTCATCTTTGTCGCTATCTATCCACCTGAAAAATCACATCCTCGGCTATCACACTTGCTGCATCGGGCTTTCCAAATTCTCTCGCCTTTGCTGCCATCTTTTTTCGCCTTGCGGAATCCCTGAGAAGTGAAAAAATCGCTCTTTCAAGTTTCCCCTGTGGAATTTCACTTTCTAAGACTATCTCTGCAGCACCTGATTCCCACAGGAGTCTGGCATTCTTTTCCTGATGCCCACCTGCTGCACCAGCAAAAGGTATAAAGATTGCTGGCAGCCCCAGCCGCGTTATCTCGGCAACTGTTGTAGCGCCAGCACGGCAAACCACCAGATCACTTACTGTATAAGCCAGCCCTATGTCCTTGATATAAGGTAAGACACAGATTTTATTGCTGAAAACTTCTGTTTTCTTTTTTATTTCGTTGATCCAGCGCGGTCCGGTGGCCCAGAGAATCTGGATATCATCCTCACTCATCAACTGGTCTAAAATTTCCAGCACAGCCTGATTTACAGCCCATGCGCCCTGACTTCCGCCAAACACGAATAATGTTTTTTTCTCTGGCACAAGACCAAACTTGCGGTAGCCATCTTCCTTAGAACAATCATCAAGTTCTTTCCTTGTTGGATTCCCACTGAGCTTTAAGTTAGATTTCTTCCTGAAGAACTTTACAGAATCTTCAAAACTCAGATGAACAGAATCAGCATAAGGAGCAAGCATCTTTGTTACAAGGCCTGGAGCACGATTCTGCTCCTGGATTACTGTTTTTTTTCTCAGAAGTATGCTCGCTGTTAAAACAGGCCAGCTCACGTATCCACCTGTTCCAACCACCACATCTGGTTGGAATCTTTTGAGAATCCATAATGCCTGAAACAATGAGACAGCCATTTTAAATGGGAAAATCATATTCCCAAAAATTCTCCTTCTCTTCAACCCGCTAATCCAGACTGTTCGGAATTTATATCCCATATCAGGTACAACCTGTGCCTCAAGACCATGTTTTGTCCCGATAAAAAGGATTTCACATTGAACTTTTCTATTAAGTTCCTCAGCAATAGCAAGTCCAGGATATAGATGCCCACCCGTTCCTCCTCCTGTGACAACAACGCGCATCTAAGTTTCCTCTTCTAACCATAAGTTCTCCCGTCCCCTGTTTGATTCAAATTCTCTGGATAAACCACCCATCTGCTTTGAAATATTGAAAAGAATCCC
>CAZPNF010000457.1:0-893 GCA_964587715.1 uncultured bacterium
AGCAAAGCTCTTGTCTGTAATGTCTCTTGTCTGGTAGCTGATCAATCGGTTGTGCAAGTATACCGGAGCAAGGATTCTATTTTTGTATGTCCCAAAGGCCCCGACTCCAAGCAGCCCCCATTCTTGTTCAAGTTTGTCTGGGTCAAAATTCCGGCTTTCTAGATATGCCCTTTGCCTGGGGGTCATAGGGCCTGTGTCCGGGGGAAAGATGATTTTTTCTGCGTAGTGTTTTTCCCTGAATTCATGTGTTTGTTCCCCAGATAGATAAGGCTTGAGAGTGACTTTTGCCTGGGGAATGGGTATTTTGAGTATAGTTGAAATAACCTTTGGAAGCCAGTGCCCTCTACAACGGTAACAGGTGCAATATGCCTTTTCAGTGTTCAAGCCGAGATGAAAACCGGGATTGCCAGAGCAATAGGGACAAGGAATGTTGACCCATCCCTGCCGGAAGTGCTGGTGTCCAGCAGGGGCCGTTGGTATGTTATGGTCTATGCAAAACTGTCTGGCGTTGAATGGCATTCTATAATCCAGAAGAGATTTGTGTTATTTCATCAACGATTTCATCTACACGGGCTGTTTTTTTGTCATCCGCTAATTCTTCATCAATGTCGGCATCAACAGATTCTAATTCAGAGATCCAACTTTCAAGACCATCAATTCTGTCTTGAAGGGTTTGCCCGGAATCGGAAGATTCTTGCAATTGTTCAGGCATATTGTCAAATTTTTCTTGAGTCTCGTCAAGCAAATTTTGAATGTCACTGGTCAAGTTATCAATTTCGTCTTGAATGATGTCTGAGAGATCTGAGTTTGGAGTTTCTTCATCCCCTTGAAATCCAGAGAATCTGCTGTCGATTCCATCTTCCAGGGCGTATAATTGGGAGAGGAAATCAGAC
>CAZPNF010000457.1:903-2146 GCA_964587715.1 uncultured bacterium
TCCGAAATTAAAAGACCACATATAATAAGAATCTCCTTTTTGAATTCCAAATTTTGGGTAATCTTTCCTTGCTTTTTTAATGTGATTTACTTTCGGTATTTTAGGTCTCCTTTCTATTTTATCTCTTTTAAAGCCTTATAAAGTTTTGGTTTGTCTACTCCATAGTATTCAGAAATTCCAATGATGATCTGATCTTTGCTTATAACAAAGTCCTTTCCAATATCTTGAACAACATCATCAATAATGAGAGCCAAATCACCTCTTGCTTCATCTGTTAATAGAACTGCATTACCTTTTGTTTGAGCTTCTATCCACATATAAGGTGAACCAGCTTTTTCCCAGTTGAGAAATCCATCTGGGGTATCTTCTTTTATAATTCCAAATTTATGATCGTAATCCCTATACCCGTTTTTTAACTGTTTTAAAACTTTTTCTTTATTCATTTTAGTCTCCTTTTAAATTGTTAGTTTTTCATATTCCTTTTTCCGGGTTTTCATTCCTGAATATAAACATTTCACGTTTTGATCAAAGTAGTCAAATACAAGTGCCTGATCTTTATTTTCGGCTGGCCGCAATACCCTTCCCATGTATTGAATGACCCGGCCAGAGAAACGGATGGGCATTGTAAGAAATAATGCCGATAATTTCTTGCAATCAAAACCTTCGCCTATGAGTTGCCCGGTGCAGATTAATATTAAGATCTTGCCTGCATTTACGTCCTTAACGATCCTTTTTCTTGGTTCTGTGGGGACATCTCCTGTCAAGACTTCTGTTTTGATTCTGGATTTTGTCTGGATCATATCTTTCAACTCTTGGCAATGTGCTTTTCTGTCTGATAGGACAAGGCAAGTTTCTCCCATTGCAACAGCTGTTAAAACGTCACTGATGATCATTTGGTTACGTTCTTCATTCTGTGAAATCTCTTGTAACATTGTGGAATATTCTGCTGATGGGTTTTCCATCGATGCAATAAAGTTTGTTTTCCTAATTATTGCCTTGACAGAGGTAATGTGTCCGGTGTTTATTAAATCTCTTGGCTCAATCTTATGTCTAATTGGACCTGAGTACCATTCTATGACTTTGGAAAGGCCGTCCCTCCTGTAAGGGGTGGCGGAGAGGCCAAGGATATATCTCCCTTCAAAACTTTTTATTGCTGTTGTGAAAGTTTTGGAAGGGCACCTGTGGGTTTCATCCACAATTAGAAACCCATAGTTGTTTACGATTTCAGGATATTTACTCAGGG
>CAZPNF010000458.1:0-2126 GCA_964587715.1 uncultured bacterium
AGTACTGAAACAGAGAGTAGCTTCTTTGTTCACAAATTTTGCAAGTCGGTATTCCAGCTCTTCGTGAATATCCAGAGTCCCGTTGAGAAATCGTGATCCTGTGCACCCGGTACCGTATTTCTTAATTGCGTTTATAGCAGCTTCAACAACTTTTGGATGACCTGTTAGCCCCATGTAATTATTGGAACCAATCATTATCATTTTTTTACCATTAATGATAACTTCAGATCCCGGCCCTGATTGAATAGGCTGAAAATAGGGATAGATTCCCTGAGCAATTGCTTCTTTAGCTCTTGTAAAGTTCATACACTTTGCAAATAGATCCACCGGTAGCTCCTCTCTTTAGTTAATAAGAATTGTGTTTTTAAGATGGGTTTTTATTCGTGGAATGAATTTATTTTCTAAAAAGATAAACAATAATAGAGATATTGTCAACAAAAAAATTGGGAGGCTACCATTTCTTTTTTCTAAATTGTCCCAGAAGCGGGAAAAACACAACATAAAAAATGTGTGGAATCGCTGCTATAGGGTAGAGCCAGAGGAAATTTCTTTTTTCTAAAAAATGCTGTCCGCAAGATAGAAAGATAATTTCAAAAGCAGCTTTGCAAAATAGTGTAATGATAAGGATTGGTAAATATGATATGGATAAAAAGCTCCCGATTATAAGCCAGAGAAGGGATATATTAAATAAGTAAATACCCGATAGTATAGCTTTCAACCAGAGGGGATAGGCCAGGTGTTTGGAGGCAAAGCGGATTCTCTGCCGCACAAACTTCCGAAAATTTTCAGGGGGATTGTTAAACACAACCGAACCTGGTGTTAAGGTAAAGTTGATTCTCAATGAGCATTTTTTGTGGACACGGTGGAGAAAAAGGTCATCATCACCAGACAGAAGTTTTGCCGTTTCCCCGAATCCATTTACCTTTTGGAAGATTTCTCTTCGGTAAGAAAGATTAGCACCGTTGCATGTTGTGGGGTGGTTTATACCAACAGATGAAGCAGCAATTGCTCCCATGGCAAAATAGTCCAGAGCAAGAATTCGGTGAAAGAGAGTGTTGAAAGGGGGATTTGTACGATAGACCATGCCAGTATCCTTCCGATAGGCCTGAACCATTTCGCTGATCCAGTTTGGTCCAGGTGAGCTATCAGCATCTGTGGTGAGAATAATCTCGCCTGTTGAGGAATTGATCCCTTTGGTAATGGCTCGTTTTTTGGGACTGATTTCTCGAACAGTGTCATGGATACGTATAACTTTGACGTTAGAATATTTAGATGCAAATGTTTCCATAATCTTGTAAGTTTGGTCTACAGATCTGTCGTTAACTAAAATAATTTCTCTGAAATGAACAGGGTAGTCCTGACGGGATAGACAATCTAATAGGTGGGGAAGATTCTTCTCCTCGTTGTGTGCAGGGATTATAACAGCTACTGTTGGATGATAGTTTAAATCCCCTGGTCTCAGTCTGTCAAAGCCTTTTCTCAAGTAGATCAAAAGAGCAGAGTATCCAGCAAGAAGAACAAATGTTATGGTTACTAATATCCAGTAGAACATGTTTTTTCTCTCAAATGGCCAGTTATGTCTCTTAATATGGAATGGAGATGAAAAGAATATACAATTTGCTCTGGAAAAAATCAAGGGTAAGAAATAAGTTGTTGAAAAAAAAAGAAAAATTCCGTACAATACAAAACAAGAATTTCTTTAGACTTTATAAGGAAAGGTTTTATAATGCAGTATATAAAAAGGTTGCTTCTCTTTCTGTTTATATTTTTACTGGCAGGTAGTATCGCGGCGCAGAGTAACGATCTGTCAAGTAGAAGAAAGTACTGGGTTTTCTTCCGGGACAAAGGACCAGGAACTGTGCTGGAAAAGAGCGGATTCAATGAAGGTTTGCAGCTGGGAATTTCTCGCCGAGCGCTTGTCCGCAGAGCAAAGGTGCGAACAAAAGAGGAATTGTTGGATGTAACTGATCTGCCAGTGGCATCAGAATATATTCAAGTTATAAAAGAAATGGGTCTGAAACCACTGGTTGTTTCGCGATGGTTAAACGGCATAAGTGTTGTAATCCCTTCCAATCTGGTAAGCAGGATTCGCTCTCTTCCGTTTGTTAGAAAAGTCCAGCCCGTAG
>CAZPNF010000459.1:0-2126 GCA_964587715.1 uncultured bacterium
CAATCCTGCATACCAATTGAGGATTGCCCCACCCCACACGAGATATACCAGTGTTCCTATCGCAATAAACGGACCAAAAGGGATAGTATTACCAAATCTTAATTTTTTAAGAATAAACCCCCCAAGAATAAAAATCGCCGCTGCGAGTACACCAAAAAAAAGGGATATTAAAACATCGGGAAAACCAACGTAAACCCCTATCATAACAAGGAGTTTCACATCCCCCATCCCAAGGCTTTCTTTCTTAAAAAGTAATTTCCCGAGAACAGCAATCAGCCACATGACTGCCCCCCCAATCAAAGCACCGAGAAGGGCATCTTTCCATGTTTCAATTTGAAATGCTAAGACTAACAAAATGCCCAGAATAAAACACGGGATTGTCAGCTTATTAAGTATCAACCCCTTCTCAACATCTATAAAACTGATCGGGATCAAAAACAGCGTCAGAACGCTATAAGTAACCCATTTAACAGACAACCCGTATTCTAAGAATAACGCTGCAAGACAGAGGGCAGTCAATCCCTCTACAAGAGGATAACGCCACGAAATGTGAGCCCCACATTCTCTGCAGCGCCCTCTCAATAAAATATAACTTATCAAGGGAATGTTATCGTAGAACTTAATCGGTTTCCCACACGAGGGACAATGGGAACGCGGAGTAACTAACGATAGTCCCCTGGGCAACCGATAAATAGCTACATTTAAAAAGCTTCCCATGATCAATCCAAATATTGCTACTAGAAATATCATCTCTATCCTCATCGCATAAGAATCATGCGCTTTACCTTGGCAAAATTCTTTTCTCTTATCATATACAAATAAACACCGCTTGCTACAGGGATTCCTCTTTCATCTCTCCCGTCCCATTCAACCTCTTTATTTCCTACGGTCAGATCAGCATCTACCAGAGTTTTAACCTTCTGTCCGAGAATATTGAAAACAGTAAGTGTTATGTGCCCTGATTTATGAACTGAATAACGAATCGTTGTTACAGGATTGAAAGGATTAGGATAATTCTGTTCAAGTGCAAAATATCCTGGAAGTTCCCCCACATTCTGCTCTGTTCCCTTCTCCGGTTTAATTAAGACAAAATACATATTATCATCCACGGATCCGCAGTTGCCACCTAAAACCACTTCACCGGCAGGATAATTTTTGTAAAAAACGTCAAATTTCGTACCACGGGAATCCACGATCTGACCATCAAATTTTTCCCAACCTGTCACCAACCACTTTGGCAGAGAAGCAATTCTGGAATCGTAAGCCACATAGAGAACAGAAGTTCTGTTCAGAGTAAAATGTAGGAAATTTTCGTCTCGATTCGTCTTATCATCATTGGCAGTCTTAATCCAGAACAGTCCTTTAAGAGAATCAGGGATCGAAGCTATTGTATACTCCCTATCAATATAATAGGGATCGCCGAGAGAAACACGCTCTGTTTGATAAGATTTTTTATTCAAATCGGCCAGAACCGCCTTGGCAGTTAAATGAGGAACGAGGAAAACAAGATACATGTTATCATCGATAGTCCCACAGTTGCCACCCAAAACCACACGCCCTTCATCAGCTTCTTTAGTATAAATCTGGAAAACATTGGACCTGGAATCAACGATCTGGTCGCCTGTTGCTTTCCAATCGGACAACCATTGAGGAATCTTGGAAATATGTTTATCGTATGCAAGGAAACTCGTAGCCTCTCCCCTGAGTTCAAAAGTAACAAAAGCATCTCCGGTCGACGTTTTATCATCATTGGCTGTTAATATCTGAATAGCACCATCCATACATTCTGGACTCTTAACAATAGTATAGTTCCGATCCACATAACTGGAATCGCCTGCATGGAATACGGTGAATTCATATTGATTCTTGTTAAGATCGCTAAGGGCTGCATTCTCTTCTATCAAATATTTTATAGGTGTAGAAGCCGATAAGACGTTTGGTTTACTTGCAAGGTCGTGGATATTAGAAACACGCAGCAAGTACGATTTTCCGAACTGATGGTGAGAAGTTTTCAGCTCTACTCGCACCAAATCTGAATCAACAGAAGCAGATTCTATTACAATTCCATTATTAATTGAGTAATTATTTTTATCCCCTGCAGTGGCCTTGTCCACTGGTTCAGTGAA
>CAZPNF010000460.1:0-1102 GCA_964587715.1 uncultured bacterium
CCATAATTTTTACATTTTGATATGTAATTTTAGTATTTGATTTTTGATTTTTGATATCTTATCTCCAGATTCTAATTACACAAAAGCTCATTTGTGTACTTCTCGTTGGTTTGAGGCGAAGCTTCGCTAGAGATTACTCCCATTCCTGATTCTGAGAAAGATTTTTCAAGACCAGCAGTTCCTCAAGAGTGCCAAAATCAACTTCGGTTCTGAGAAGTATTTTCTGGAAAAGATCTCTCCCCCCCTGGGAAACCTTAAAAACTCTTCCAATGGCCAATCCTGGAGGATAAATCTGACTGTAACCAGAAGTTATTATCAGGTCGCCTATTTTGACATCGCTACTCCGGGGCACTCCTTCCAGGGTGCAGACATTTCCGTAAAGCCACCGCACAATTCCCAGCACTCTGCTCCTCCCTACCTTTGCACTGATTCGGAAATTTGGATCTGTCAAAAGTTCTCCAACCGAAGTTGATTTACTTACAGAAACAATCTTCCCAACGACTCCCCTATCTGTCATTAACACCATATTTTTTTTGCATCCATCTTTCCAGCCAACATTGAGATAAACCAATCCGGGAATACCTATTGTCTTTATGCCCACTACCTCAGCCGGGATGAAATCGAATTCCACCTGTTCTTTTAAACCCAAAAGCTTACGGAGACGGCGATTCTCTAAAAGAGCCTCTCGATACTGATCCTCTCGGAGGGAAAGTTCTCCTACTTTCATAATCAATCGCTGGTTCTCTTTACGAATTTCTAATAATCTCGGTCCCCAGGAGAAAACCATCTGACCTGCTCTTGTCAGACTGCCGATTTCTTTCTTGAGAAACAAAACGGGTGCAGTTTGATCAAGAGCCATAAACAAAAAGGAGAGAACAATCGCAGCGGCAAGATACCACTGATCTTTGCTTCTCTCCCAGAATCGAGTAAAGCCGAGAGACATTTCTCCTTCCTACCTGCGAGCCTTAAGATTTAAAACTTTTTTGTAACGATCCATATCTTCCAGAATCTTCCCTACTCCTCTCACAACCGCTGTTAAAGGATCCTCAGCTAAATTCACCGGAAGATTCGTTTCTTCCCTCAATCTCTCATCCAGACCCTT
>CAZPNF010000460.1:1112-2125 GCA_964587715.1 uncultured bacterium
CCCTTGAGAAGAGAACCTCCTCCTGTCATGATAATCCCTCTTTCTAATATATCAGAAGAAAGTTCTGGAGGTGTTTTTTCTAAGGCTAAAAGTACTGCTTCTACAATTGCTTTCACAGGTTCTTCCAGAGCCTCCTGAATCTCCATGGAAGACACTTCAATAGTCCGCGGAATTCCTGTAATAATATCCCTGCCCCTGACAGAAACTGCCTGTTCATTCTGAAAAGGCTTTGCAGAACCGACTTCCATTTTAAGCTGCTCAGCCATCATATCGCCTAAGAGGAGATTATGCTTTCTTTTAAAATATTGAACAATGCCATCGTCCATTTCGTCGCCAGCAATCCTGACAGAGATCTTGGTCACTATACCTGACATTGCAATAACAGCGATCTCTGTTGTACCACCACCTATATCCACCACCATACTTCCAACAGGTTCTTCAATAGGTAGATCAACCCCGATAGCAGCAGCCATTGGTTCTTCTACAAGATAGACTTCCCTTGCTCCAGCACGTTCTCCAGAATCTTTTACGGCACGCCGCTCAACTTCAGTAATTCCTGAGGGAATAGAGATAGCCATCAGAGGATGAAGATAACGTCTAATCCGAACTTTCTGGATGAATTTTCTGATCATCATTTCGGCCAGATCAAAATCGGCGATTACCCCATCTTTCATCGGCCTTACTGTAATAATCTCCTCCGGGGTCTTACCCCACATTCCACGAGCTTCGTGTCCCACAGCCAATAACTGATAATCATCCTTCCTCACTGCAATAACAGAAGGCTCGTTGAGAAGAATGCCTTTCCCCTTCACATGAATTAACGTGTTAGCCGTTCCCAGATCAATGGCCAGATCGTTGTTGAAAAAATTCCACAGAGAAAATCCCATATTACTCCCTAGCGAAGCTTCGCCTCAAACCGACGAGAAGTACACAAATGATTTTTTTTGTGTACTTAAAGTCTGGAGATTAAACATCAAAAATCAAATACCAAAATTACATATCAAAATGTAAAA
>CAZPNF010000461.1:0-2125 GCA_964587715.1 uncultured bacterium
GGGGTCAGCTAAAAAGAAACGTATGCCGGAGCTTCTCTCAGGAACCGAGGAATAAAAAGGCTCTGTTTGAAGCGATAAGAGCGATCTAACAAAACGGGAAAGAGAAGAGCCAATATCTCTGTCCTTTTCGTCGTATTCTTTAAGAAAAAAACTTTTGATGCTGCCATTTTTCCGCACCATCTGCGCAATCCACCAGATGAGAAGTCCAATATCCCGAGACCTATAGAACCGATAGATGAAATCGTTGAACAATTTACCATGCAGATGTGGGTCAAAATTTAATATAAATTGGTAAGGAGAAGTTTCCATTCTCCGGAGTATATCCTGGATTCTCTTTTTGATCAATTCGACCCTGCCGAAAGCCATTGCTGCTGCAATAAAGCCAACCACTTCCTGATCTTTTGGGTTTTTGTATTGTCTTACTATTTCCAGCGGGTCTGTGGAGAGGTAATCAAGGTGGTAAGTTTGATACAGGTGATCCAGAGTCTCTTTTAAATCTACTTTATATTTATAGTGGGGGAGAATCACATTACACTCTTTTTCAGCGGTTAATCCTGTCCCATCATCTCAGATATTTTTACAAAACGGTATCCTTCCTTTCTCAAACCGTCGATGATTTCTGGCAACTTTTTGTATGGGAAATCATCTTTCCGTTCTGTCCCCAAATGCATTAAGATTATAATGCCGTTGGCTCCGTGTTTTTTCCCCTTTGCGTAGTGGAGAATTTTCTCAGTAATTTGATCGGCAGTCTTATATATCTTTGAATTCTTGTCAGCTACCCAGTCAAGAGTATCCATTGTATTTTCCCAACCCCGACCCACTGTCCAACCCACGTGTTTGTAGCCAGCCTGCGCTGCCCACATGAGAATCTGCTTGTTGTACTCTCCGTACGGTGCTCTCCAGAAATGAACCATCTCATGACTTGTTACCAGTTTAAAAAGAGCAGCTGTTTTGGAAAATTCCATTTTGATTTTTTCTGCTGTAATCCCGGGGAGAGTGTTGTGTTTCCTGTTCTCTGCATAGGTTGTTAGGTGAGGGTGATCCCACGTATGATTGCCTGCTTCGTGTCCTTCAGCAACGATTCTCCTGACTGTGTTAGGGTATCTGCGGATGAATTCTCCTGTGAGGAAGAAAGTGCACTTAACATTTTTTTCTTTAAGAATATCAAGGATTGGTTTGGCGGCATTGTTAATAGAACCGCCGTCAAAAGTGAGGGTAACTTCTTTTCTGTTAAGAGGGCCTCTGGTAAAACTCTTTGACAGGTAGCGCAGCGTAGGGCTGGCGTAGGTCAGAACAAGAGTTTGAAGAATTGACACTTTGCCATCCTCTGTGATTGCACGAACTTCCAGGCGGTTATCGCCCCGCCTTAGTTGAATCCTCTCAAATGTGAATCTCCCGTTTTTGGGAAGCACTGCCCTGACTAACTTCCCATTGATGGAAAGGGAAACAATCCGATTATCATCTGCTTCGCCAGCAATGCTCAGTATATTGGAAAAAACCATTCCTCCTCTGGTAGGGCGAAAAATTTTTGGAGGTAGTATTTTTGATGTGTCTGGTGCTACTTTGCCAATCTCTTTTTCCTGTGGTCTCATTTTCAGTGATTTTATCTCTCTGGATAATGTCCAGAGAAAATAAAAAGAGGCGATTACTCCCAACCCCAGTATTAATACTGCCCAATTTTTCCAGGAAAATTTTACCGCCATTCTGAAAGGCCAGAAGATTAATTTTACAAATCCCTTGAGAATTGAAAAAATCGTTTTTAACATTTTTTTAAGCATAAACGCAACCACGCACTGAGTGCTGCAAAAAATTCTGCCGAAGGCTTCGATTCTGCAGTTGTAGCAGATCCGTTTCCCACACTGGGAACATACATCAGTTGCCACCACACCAGGGTGATTAGTACAGTAATAAATCTTCTGGGACATGTATCTCCTACCCCATGTAATTTATCCAAATTTAAGAGAAAAGAACGTGAATGTCAAGGGCTACCTCTTCTCCTTCCTGAATGACCCCTATTTTTTCAGTTCGTTATGGATACCATCGCTCCAAAACCACGGCATCCGTATCAGTCCTCAAATAGCAGGAGATTCTTCGTGGTGCCGAAGAGAGTATGTTAGATCGTTAT
>CAZPNF010000462.1:0-2125 GCA_964587715.1 uncultured bacterium
GGGTAATAAAATAAGCCGCCACGAATGAGATAGCAATAATAGTTGCATCTGTTATTTTCATCAAATGAACAAGAAAAATTTCTTTTTCTCTAACCATATTCTATCCTGTGTTTCATTCATGACTTCATATACCACTCTACAAATTCCTGTATCCCTTCTTCAATAGAAATTTGTGGATTATAGTCTAACTCTTGTTTTGCTTTAGATATGTCAGCGTAAGTAATGGTAACATCTCCAGGTTGATCAGGAAGATATTTTATATTAGCTTTTTTACCTATAGCTTTTTCTAGTAATCCGACGAGATAATTTAGCTCAACTGTCCTTGAATCTCCGAGATTATAGACATTATACCCATCACATTTCTCAATAGCCTTTTCCACTCCATCTATGATATCTGTTATATAAGTATAATCCCTCCGGCTTGTTCCATCACCAAAAATAGGAATCTCCTTGTCTTCAGCAATCAATCTGGCAAATTTGTGAATCGCCATATCAGGCCGCTGCCGTGGTCCGTAGACAGTAAAAAACCGGAGACAGGTAACAGACAAACCGTATAATGAAAAATATGTATGGCTTAAAAGCTCGCATGCTTTTTTAGTAGCAGCATACGGAGAAATGGGAAAATCTACTCTGTCCTCCTCAGAAAATGGGATTTTTGTGTTATTCCCGTAAACAGATGAAGAGGAGGCAAAAACAAATTTGGGGATGCTAAACTGCGAGCTCAATTCCAGAAGGTTGAGCGTTCCCTCTATATTTACTTTTTGGTAGAGGCGTGGATCCTGAATGGACGGCCTAACACCTGCTCTGGCAGCAAGATGTACTACAATATCAAATCTGTTTTCTTTAAATATTTTTTCTAAGAGCTCCCAGTCTAAAATATCGCCTTCGATTAACCGGTAAGACGGATGATTCAAAAGAGATTGAACATTACGACGTTTAAGTTCTGGATCGTAATAAGAATTAAAATTATCTAAACAAACAACATCGTGACTACCACGAATTAACCTCTCACAAAGATGCGACCCAATAAATCCTGCTCCTCCAGTAACCAAAAAAAACATAATCTCTTCCCTAATAACGATAATAACTGTATCCTTCGTGAGCAATTTCTACACCGGCACAGTTAAGAATAACACCAACTACCTTAGCTTGCACATTTTCAAACAGCTCCAGTTTTCTCTTCACTTCTTCTCTATCAGATTCTCCAGCTCTAACCAAAAGAGCAACTCCGTCTGCAAAAGTACCAAGAATAACAGCATCTGTAGCAGCATTAAGTGGAGGAGTATCAAAAATAATAAAATCAAATCTTTGGGTTATGCCTTCAATAAATTTTTTCATCTTAAGAGAACCCAAAAGTTCAGAAGGATTTGGGATAAGTGAACCACATGTGATCAAAGAAAGATTTGGGATATAAGTTTCATTAAGTACATTTTCTAAAGAAATTACTCCTGTAAGATAATTGGTCAACCCGGGTTTCTTAGGGCAGTTAAAACTATTGTGTAATACCCCGCGCCTCAGATCCGCATCAACTAAAAGAGTTCTGGATTTTTGTTGAGCTAAAGTAATGGCCAAATTGGCAGCAGTAAATGATTTCCCCTCTCCTGGAGCTGCACTCCCTATGACAAGAGATCGGATAGTACCTATATTCTTAGAAAAGAGGAGACTCGTTCTTAAAGCACGATATGCTTCCCCCACAGGAGTGGGTGAATAATCATGAGTAACAATTTGAGAACTAATACTCTTTGCTTTCTCAGAATCCTGCAGCTCATAACTATCAAATTTAACTTTCGGAATCACCCCAATAATAGGAAGCTGTAAGTGATGCACCACATCTTCCCATGTTTTGATACTTTTGTCTGCCTCTTCCAGTACAAAAACAAATCCAACTCCTAAAAATAGCCCTAATAACATCCCCAGCAAAACTTTTTTCTTCTTGTCTCCACTAACAGGATGATCAGGGACTTCTGCCGGGTCCAAAATAGAAACATTTTCAGGAGCCACAGCTTCTGATATCTGAGCCTCTTTGAATCGTTTTAACAGCGAACAGCGATGGGAAAAAACCATATTTGTGCCGTTGCTATTAAACCCAATTTTTGGGAGTCATATTATCGACTTGCACAAGCTT
>CAZPNF010000463.1:0-2125 GCA_964587715.1 uncultured bacterium
GATTTTTGGGCAATATTTATTTCGATACCCGTACTTACAATCTTTTTAAGTCGCTGAAGTCGGATGGGCACAATGTGATTTTTAACGGATTCGACTGGATGACCCCGGGATTTAAAACGGTTCTGTGCGAGGAGATAAGAATAATTAAACTTGTAAAGCATAGATTCTCCCTGCCTTATTATATGAAGTTTGCCTTCTTGCTCTTTTTTAATCTCATGAAGCAGAAGGCAGATATCTATTTTGCTGCCGATGTCTATTCTTTGCCGTTTTGTACCATAGCTGCCAGGCTAAAAAGAAAAAAAGTTTTTTATGATGCCAGAGAAATTTATCCGGAGTTGAGCGGGATTAAAAACAAGAATCTTGTAAAACGTTTAATTCAAATCATCGAAAGTTTGTGTATCAAACGGGTTGATTTAGTTATCACTACAGGAGAGATGGATTCAAAATATATAGAAGGGCATTATCAAATTGAAGGTACAGTTGTTTTGCGAAATTTGCCGCTCAGGAAGAAAAGTTTGACTCGTGTTGATTTTCACAAAAAATATTCTATATTTAATACTACCTGGATTCTGTTGTATCAGGGAATTATCATGCCGGGCCGTGGTATCAAAACGATTTTTAAAGTTCTGCAGAAGTATCCTGATTCCTGTTTGATAATTCTCGGATGGGGAGAATTCCAGCCTTATTATGAACAAAAAACTGTTGAGATGGAAATTCAGGACAGAGTATTCTTTGCCGGGAAAATTCCTCAGGATAAATTGCATAATTACACGGCTGGTGGGGATGTAGGCCTTTGTCTGATAGATAATATTAGTTTTAGTAATTACTATGCTTTACCCAACAAACTTTTTGAATATATTATGGGTGGTTTACCTGTAATTGTAAGTGATCTCCCGCAGATGAAAGCAGTTGTAGAAAAATATGATATTGGTGCAGTTGTCCCAGGAGGAAATGAGGATGAGGTCATCAAGATATTAGAGAAATGGAAAAGGACACCTTTGCTCTACAATAACTTAAAGAAAAATTGTAAGCTTGCTTCAGAAGAGTTGAACTGGGAAGCGGAGTTCAGTAAAGTTCGGAAATATTTTCAATAACTAAATTTCAGTAGAAGACTCGCTATGTTCGATGTAATTATTCCGACTTATAAGAATCTCGAAGAATTAAAAAAATGTTTGCACGCATTTGAAAAGCAGACTTATAGAAATTTCAAGATTCTTGTCTGTGTGGATGGGGCGAGTGAGGGTGTTCTCGAATATCTTTCAACTGTGAAATTTAATTTTCCATTCAAAGTCTTAATGCACAAAGATGGAAAAAGAAAGGGAAGAAATGCTACCAGGAATCTGGCTCTGAATCACCTTGAGTCAAAATATCTGTTGATGTTTGATTCTGACATTATCCCAGCTCCTGATCTTCTGGAAGAGCATCTTGTTCTTCTGGAAAGAAAGGACTGCATTTCCTTAGGTGATGTTGTTTATACAAATGCATCTAAAAATATTCTAGCCGATTATATTCAAACCCGGGGGAAAAGTAAATATAAAAATGGCCAGATTATCCCCTCTTATTATTTAGCCACTTCAAACGTGGCTTTTGAAAGTCAGTATTTCATTCAGGTTGGAGGACAGGATCCCGACATGGTTACTTACGGAGGGGGGGATATCGAGTTTGGTTACCGTATGGAAAAGATGTTTCATTTATCAGTGATATATAACAAAGAAGCTGTTGGATATGCGAAATGGAATAAGAATCTGGATTTTGTCCTTGATCAGATGGAAGAGTTCGGTGCAGTAAATCTCCATAAAATCAGAAAGAAATATCCAGAACTCAGAGAGGTTTTTCGTTTTGATCTAGCAGAATCAAAGAATCTAAAAAGTCGCTTCGTACGTTTTTTTTTGAGAGAAACTATTGGCAGGGCTGTTAAGGGGATGGTTCCTTACGTTCCCAGATTGATAAGAAGGTTACTCATTCATTATCTCTTTTTTTTGAGTATTTATAAGGGATATGTGTCGTATGATAAAAATACCAAATATCAAAATTCAAATCCCCAATGATGTCATTTATATAGACTATAATCTAGCGAAGCTTCGCCTCAAACCGACGAGAAGTACACAAATGAGTTTTTGTGTAA
>CAZPNF010000464.1:0-2122 GCA_964587715.1 uncultured bacterium
GATTTAGGATTTCGTGCTTAGGATTTACAGCGCCTTTTGCCTATTCCCTATATAATTTTTCAGGATCGTTCCAGAGATAAACAAGGCATGAGCCTTTTATTCTTACTTTGAGTTTCCTCCCTACCCCAGATTCTTCGCAGAGCCTGTGCCGAATGACAGTGAAGTGCTCAGAAAGACAGACTTAAGCTGAGAGCAGGGGCTCTCAGCTACCCAGTATGGAATTCAGTCTTTAGCATACCTCAACTTTACAAGAAAGCCAAATCATATAATATCACTTGCTCTTCTGATGCCTTTCAAAAAATAGGCTAAGGCAATACTTCCCCGATACATACGGTGAAGTAGAACCTCCTCTGGAATAACCCGGATAGATTGTACAATTTTTCTCCCCCGGACAACACTTTTCCAACAAGTTAGAACACCCCAGAAACCTTTCAATATAGCTAAAACTCTTTTGGGATCTCCTGCGAAAGGAGATGTTATCAGAGTAGTTGTTTCTAAGATAAGTCTAAGAGGGAAAAGCCATAGAAGAGTAACCAGAGTATGATTTCGCAAAATCATTAACAGATTGTTTCTGTGATTTAGAACCATTTTGTGGAAATCGTTCTGATTGAGTGTGCCTCCGGTTTGATGGTAAACTACGGCAGAAGGCACCACCGCTACTTTGTAACCTGCCCACTGGAGTCTCCAATCTAAGTCGATTTCTTCCATGTGAGCAAAAAAAGTTTCCTCTAACAATCCCACTTTGTCCAGAGCTGAACGTCGAAGCAGAGTAGCAGCACCTGTAGCCCAGAAGACCCGATGTGGTGATGTATCATACTGTCCATTGTCAACCTCAAGAGAATCAAATATCCGTCCAAGTGCAAAGGGATACCCAAAGATATCGATTTCTCCTCCTGCACCACCGCAGTAGTCAAATCTTTTACGGTCATGAAAGGAGAGCATTTTGGGCTGAACAGCAGCAACAGTGGGATCAGCATCCATTACATTTACCATGAGACCAAGCCAGTCAGGAGTTACTTCAGTATCGTTGTTCAGCAAAACCACATAAGGGCTTTTTGATGTTATTATTCCCAGATTACAGCCAGCAGCAAAGCCCAGGTTTGTTTTGCTCGTCTTGATATGGACTTCAGGGAAATCGGCTTTTACCATTTTTATGCTGCTATCGGATGACCCATTGTCTACAACTAATACTTCATAATCAGAATAAAAAGTTTCTTGTAGCGACAAAAGGCAACGACGAAGAATAACCTCACCGTTGAAATGGGGAATAACAATCGTTACCTTAGGAACATGGTCATTCAAGATTGATCCCCGCTCTATTTCCCGGGAGTGATTTTTGGGAAAAGATTATTAGCGCTATCTGAAGTGGCTAATCTTTTCATTATATCTAATTCCTTTTTAGCAGTGGAGTCCATTGGATGGTGTATCATCCAATCCTCTAATAGTTGAATTCCTTTGTTGTACTGTTTTGATATTTTATACATATGGAATAATCCAGAGTATGCTCTGACGTTGTTGGGATCTTGCTGAATAAGCTGGCGAAAGATTTCCTCTGAGCGATCCCATTTATGAAGAACTTGGGAATAATAATCAGCCAACCAGAGCTGTTGTTGTGCACTTACAGGTCTTCCTGGTATGACATGTTGGAGCCGTTTTTCAAAGTCCGGTGGAAGCCCTGCTCTGCGGTAGTAATCTGCCACCATAAGGGCAACCCGCTCATCTGAGTAGAGGATATGTTCCTCCGGCATTCTTTTTTCCATCTCTTTCAGAATAAAAGCTGCTTCCTCATTCTGGTTGTGGGTTATGTAGTATTGAGCCAGTTGAAGAAAAGATTGTCGGCAGTTCAATAACAGTTTTATTATATTTCTGTTTAGATGGACTTTGGGATCATTCAGACCTCTATAGAGGAACTTATCCAGTATATTCTTTTTGAGTAGTTCTGGATCAATACTTTTAACGGGATAAGGTAATATATTATATGCCAAACCATCCATCCTGAGGTGTCGATATAGATTGAGCTGATTCTCACGGGAAACTGTTACTGCGAAATAGATCGGTTTTTGCCACTGATTAGCCTCTAAGATTCTAAGTACCATTAGATCCTGAACACGGAGTACCTGTG
>CAZPNF010000465.1:0-2115 GCA_964587715.1 uncultured bacterium
GATGGTGGCAGGTGGGATTACTTCACTGAACCCCATTGAGACTTCTGAGACACTTATCAACAGCATTTTAGAGATAGAGACAGAGAACAAATCACTGAAGGCCAAGACCGATGCCCTGAGGAAAATTGTTAGAAAGTACAACAGAGAATTGAATTCACTTCCAGAGAAGAGTCAAAGACTGGCCAGACTTGAAAGAGAAGCTACGGTTGATAACAATATTTACATGATGATGCGTCAGAAGTATGAAGAGAATCGAATTGTAGAGGCAGGTAGAATCGGTTCTGTTCGTGTTGTGGACTATGCTGTTCCCCCGCAATATCCAATCAAGCCGAAAAAGAAGATGAATCTTATTTTGGGGATTATGGTGGGATTAGGTCTGGGAATTGGTTTGACATTTTTAAGAGAATATCTTGATACTTCACTCAAATCAATGGAGGATGTAGAGAGAGAAGGTTTTACAGTTCTGGGTTCTATTCCTATTATTGCTCCCCAGAATGGGGATAGCCATTCCAATAAGAGGAGCGGAGAGATCAAACGGATTGAATCGCGTCTTGTTACCCATTTTGATCCCAAATCTCCGATTTCAGAGGCCTATCGTACCCTGAGAACCAACATCCAGTATACCAAGGTGGACAAACCCATAAAAACTCTGTTAGTTACAAGCGCAGGTCCCGCAGAGGGCAAATCCACTTCTGTGGCTAATTTAGCTATTACATTTGCCCAGATGGGGACGAGAATCCTTCTAGTGGATGCAGATTTAAGGCGCCCTGTTCTTCATGCCATCTTTGACCTCCCACGGCAAGGCGGTCTGACCAATGTGCTTGTACAAAAGCTTTCCATTGAGGAGGCAATCAAACCGACGAGGATAGAAAATCTCAGTGTTTTTACTTCAGGAACGCTTCCCCCCAATCCGTCAGAGCTGTTGTCTTCTAATGCAATGGGAAAAGTTTTAGAAGAGGTAGCAGAAAAGTTTGACATGATGCTTTTTGATACTCCTCCGCTCATTGCAGTTACAGATGCAGCGGTTTTAGCTGCAAGACTTGATGGTGTTGTTTTAGTGATAAAGTCAGGTGAGACAGGTAAGGATGCCCTGCTGCGGAGCCGAATTCTTTTGAAGAATGTTGATGCCCGACTTTTCGGAATTATAGTGAACGGCATTAATATAAATAACATGTACGGTTCTTATTATTACTATTACCATCATTACTACTACGGCGATGAAAAACACAAAAAGAGGAAAGGTTACAGAAAATTGGTGTAAATATGAATGCTTCAAAAACATACAGAGTTGGATTGATTGGGTGCGGACGAATTGCTAGAGTCCATGCCAGTGTTATTCAGCAGATAGAAGAATTTTCTCTGGCTGCTGTATGCGATATTGACGAGAGCAGGCGAAAGCACTTTTCTGATCTCTATGGTGTCCCGGGGTATGAAAGATATGAAGATTTGCTTGAAAGGGAAACACCTAACCTTGTTACTATTGCCACTCCTAACGGGACGCATTACAAAATTGCAGCAGCATGTTTCGAGCGAGGTTTTAATGTGCTCCTGGAAAAGCCTATTACAATAAACAGTGAAGATGCCGAGAGTCTCATTGCTGTTTCTGAAAGGAAACATGTCCGTTTTTTTGCTGTCAAGCAGGTGCGGTACAACCCTGCGATTCAGGTTGTAAAATCAGCTGTTGAGAATGGAAACCTGGGAAAAATTTTTAGCACCAGCTTAGTTGTGAGGTGGACTAGACCTCAGGAGTATTTCGACCATAGTGACTGGAGAGGGACCAGAGCTCTGGATGGTGGGGGGCTTTTGAACCAGGGTATTCATTATGTTGACGTGATGCAGTGGTTGATTGGAGATGTGAAATCTGTTTTTGGTAAGGTGGAACGCTTTTTTCACAGGATTGAAATTGAAGACACGGCTTTTGGGTTAGTGCGCTTCAAGGCGGGTGCGCTGGGATCAATAGAATTTACGATCAATACATATCCTCACAACTTAGAATGTTCCCTTGTTCTTCTGGGTGAGAAGGGTAGTGTAAAACTTGGGGGTTCTGCCATGAACAAGATTGAGCTCTGGGAAGTAAAAGATATGCCCAAACCTGTGGTTCCGGAAGGATTTCCT
>CAZPNF010000466.1:0-2103 GCA_964587715.1 uncultured bacterium
GATTTTTGATGTTTAATCTCCAGACTTTAATTACACAAAAAAAATCATTTGTGTACTTCTCGTCGGTTTGAGGCGAAGCTTAGCTAGTTATTTACTACAATCTTTCAGTAACGTAAACGTAGATCTCTTCCCACTTGGAGTAGATCCAGTTCAGCTTATTTTGATAATAATAATAGAGAAGCATGAAAAAAATACCAACGAATAATCCTTCAATTGTAGTCCAGAGTGCCTCATAAATACCACCTGCCAGTCTTTTAACGAGATCTGTCTGCGTAATATCTGCTCTGAGAAACGTGAGTGTTGCAAAAGCATTGGAAATTCCCGTTGCCGTACCAAAAAGTCCGATCAGAGGCGCTAATGTTCCCAAATTCCACAACCAATCTAAAAGCGTTTTCCTCCTGAGACGTTGTAATTCTGATGAAGCCCGATTTTCTATTGCGCGATCTACTTCTTTTGAAACTTCCATCCAATGGAAACCGCCAAGTTCATGGTTTTCCAAACCTGCCTGAATAATCCTTGCAGCAGGAAAACGTTTCATACTGGGTCTTGAAATACGACTAATCAAATCGCGAATCACATCTGATCCCTCGTCCCGCCAGAATTTTGCATTAGCACCTTCGATATCATCGATATTAGTTTTTGCAGCCTGCCACAATTCCTGACGTATGTTTTTATTTGCCTTTTTTACAATATCTCGCCAGCTTTCCAGAATAGCTCTGAATTCTCTGGACTCCCCGTGCTCATAAACTTTGTCATAGCTTTTTCCTATAACAAGACCATTTTCTAAAGGGAAAACCTTGCCCAACCTGAGTTGAGGGATACAAAAGAAAAACCAGATAATAAGCCCTGCCAGAAGAAAATTCCAGATAAGATGAAAGGCAATCTTCCCGGCTTTGGTTGCACCATCAAAAAACCTCGCTCTGCCAATTATAGCCAACAAAATCCTCCCATTAAATGGAATCCAATGGTGCCAGTGACTGATGTTAGAAGGTTGCCCATCAGCCCTCAGCCTCCCGGTCTGGACCCAGAGTGTATCAGAAACTGCTTTTAACCTGTTTCCTGCATATCCTTCCACAAGAAAACTGTATCTTTCCCCTACTTTCTTTCTGTAAAAAGTATAAAAGTTACCTTTAGTTTCAGCCTGATTTTCTTTTCCTATGGATTTATCTTCTCCTTTGCATATAACCCGATACATAGAGAAAGAAGAAATATCCACTGGTAGCCACCCGTTTTCTTTCTCTTCATAAACCTGCCAGGTAACAGTACAATCTACTGTACGAGGTACACCAAGCCAGTTTTTATGAATAACACGGTTAACATCCGTAATATGAATTCGGTAGGTCTTTTCACCTGTTCCCAGAGCATGTACTAGACTCATTTGCCCAAAGAAAAAAATGAAAGAAAACAATCCAATTAACCACTTTCTCATTGCCATTCTTCAATCCTCCATTTCAGATCGATCAAGATTTTTCATCACATTACAGAAGATACTCTACATTTAACCGCCGTATTTTCAGGAGAGTACCGCTGTACTGATCACGAATATTACCAAAATAAAATTCTAACGGGATTCGTCGGAAATCAAACTCCATACCAAGAAATCGAAAACTATTTAATATGGTTCGAGGAATAATTACCCTAACACCTGCCTCCCATCCTTTTCCCATGAAAGTTCTGAGTTCTCCATTCATTTCAGAATATCGAACGTTATAGGTAGGTACCCAGTTCCCCTTAAAAGTAATGTATCCTCTTGGCATTATTACTAAGTCACCACCAACATGTAGTGAATACGATATGCTTGTGTAATTCTCTAATCCTCTGGAAAAAGAAGAAAATGAAGCACCTGCCCGTGGGTAAAGAGAAAAATACAAGTTTCTCATCAACCTGATCTTAGATAAAATTTCACACCCTGCCCCTACCTGAGATAGAAGAAGAAATCGCTCCTCAAACTTTAATGTTTCTCCTTGCCTAAAAACCAAACCGATATCAGAGAAGCTGCGCATAGATATTGTAGGATATATTTTTTTGAGAAATCTCTCGTACCCGGGCAAACGCAGTCTGTGTGTATACTGGAATCTGATACCATACGAATAATTTTCCGAA
>CAZPNF010000467.1:0-2101 GCA_964587715.1 uncultured bacterium
ATGATACGTGAGAAAGACAGGACCTGTCTGAGCATTTAGAGTTTCTATATGATTCGCTCGATCTTCTTCTTTATCAAGACGAGTATTTTCGTGTTTTTTAATTTTGTTTTTAAGATAATCCTCCACACTGGCAACTGCTACCAGTCCTATTTGTTCATGCTTTCCCATACGCAACTTGTAGATATAAAAACATAGCTTTTTGTCTTGCACCAAGATTCCTTGCTCTATGAGAAGTCTAAGATTTTCCGCTCCTTTTTTGTAAACTCTGGGATCATGAATATCGATGGATGGATCAAGGTCTATTTCAGGTTTAACAACGTGGAGAAACGACAAAGAATTTCCTTTTGCTCTTTCTCTGGCTTCTTCAGAACTCAGCACGTCGTACGGTGGAGAAGCCACTTTGCTGATATTATCTGGAATGGGTCTCATCCCTTGGAACGGTCTTATCTGAACCATAACATCTCCTCAGTGGTTTATTTCATAAATTTAGTGAAAGGTATCCAGAGTTCGATTGTTTCTTAAAAGTGCTTGGATCTTTAAGTGCCTAAAATTTAAACCAATTGGCACGATTGGTTCCCTCTAATTGGTCCCAATGGAAGTCCCGGATTTGGTGACCTGATTCCTGATAACCCGCCCTTCTACTGTTTTTTGTCAATAAGACTTTATTTGGGACTCAATTTAAAAAGCCGTATTTTGGCAAGAGTGGTTGTAAATACACCTTTAGCACCATGTATAAAGAATCCGGTCTTTCCTTTCATGTATATGGGGCCAAATCCACCTTTGTCTCGCACATCATGAACAATGTTTCCATCAACAAAAAACCGGATTCGGCTGCCTGTTTTGGCAACGTCAATAAGATAGCGGCGATTTTCCTGACACGGATCGTTTGCCGCGTAAGAAAGAAGTAAATGCCCGGGATTTTTTCTTAACTTGCTTCCTGGTATATGCTGTCCATCCAGGCTGTAAGAATGAAACGATATCTGGTAACTCCGAGTTTTTTCTTGAACAATCTCATCTAAATTTTCAGTCGGCAGAGGAATCTCTGTAAAAACGTTTTCCTCTTTGATTCTCTGAGCACAGATTATTACGCTGTTCATACCAATAGTTTCGGGGATATCTACTTCGTATTCGAGTTGGAAATCACCAGAAAACTCTCGATTTGTCCATATTAAGATTCCATTACTCTCCGATGTTTCAGCTACGTGGAGTTCTCCCCCAACGATTTCGGTCTTCCCTTTTCCTTCAATCAACCAATTGTGCAAACCTTTATCGAAGTTTTCCTGAAAGATAAGTTCTGCACTGTATCCGGGAACTACCAGGTAAGGATGAACTTTTTGTCTGGCACAACTCGAGAGCAAAAAAGATATTCCCAAAAAACCAATAATGTAGATACTCGAGAATACTATCTTTCTTCTCAAGTATGAAAAATAGAATTTAAGCCAGTGCCTCAACATAATAAAATTTACCTTACTGTTTTTCTTGTTTCTTCTTTTGAGGTTTTGTAGGTAATTTCTTTGCTGTAGAAGCAGGTTTCCTTTTAGGTTTCGCGCCTTTTGCTGCTCCTTTACTTTCTTTTTTCTCGCTTTCCTTTTCAGCTACGACTTTTTCAGCAGGTGCTTTTTTCACCCCTGTACTAACTTCAACTTTTGTGATTTCTTTTTTTCTTATCGGTGTTGACTTGTTTGGCTTTTTCCTCTTGCGCTCTTTTCTTCTACGCTTGAGTTGAATACGTCGGCGGTTCTGTTTGCTTTTACTTCTCGCCATAGATTCACCTCCTTCTTTCTTAGTTTGATAATTTCCTTCTTTAAAACAACGGACGCAACCAAATGTAAAAATTTAAAAGTGAAAAATCAACCTAAAAAGTCGTTTTTAAAGAAGAAGTTAAATTTTATGCAGGTTGGTCGGGTTAGAATGGGGCTTTCAAGTATTTTTTAAGCAAAAAAACTGTGAGCTTCTAACCAGAAACAACGTGAGAGCGCTCACACTCTGTACGAGGGCAAATACAGTGACGGCACTTTTCGATAAAAATATTATTTTCTTAACATATTAACCCTACAACGACACATAGTGAATTTTCTTATTGACTAATAAGAAAGAATTT
>CAZPNF010000468.1:0-2100 GCA_964587715.1 uncultured bacterium
TTCTTCACAGAAACAAAAGGCCTCACTGCATCATGGATAACAACAATATTAACTTCTTCTGAAAGAATCTTCAACCCATTCAAAACAGAATCCTGCCTCTCTCTACCCCCAGCAATTACATTACTAACCTTTCTTATACCCCACTCCTCCACTGTTTTTTTCACTGCGTCAACATTTTCAGTTCTAACTACAAGGACAACTTCATTTATTAACCGACAAAGATCAAACTTTTCCAGTGTATAAACAAAAATGGGCTTACCATAAATCTTCAAAAACTGTTTTGGAATATTTTCCCCCATCCTTCTTCCGGAACCGGCTGAAGGCAGAATTGCAGCTACTTTCCCAGTCTGTGTTTCCAAAAATCCCTCTCTCCTAAAGAATCAACATCGCATCTCCATAAGAGAAGAAACGATACTTTTCTCTAATAGCCTTACGGTAAGCTTTCATCATAAACTCGCCTCCACCAAAAGCACAGACCAGCATGAGAAGGGTAGAAGCAGGCATATGAAAATTGGTAAGAAGGACATTAACAACTTTGAAATCGTAGGGAGGATAAATAAATTTGTCTGTCCAACCTTTGGCAGGTTTCACGTGCCCATCAGTGGTAACCTCTGATTCCAGAACACGTACAACAGTTGTTCCTACAGCAATAATCCGACCCCCACTGTCAATGGTATTGTTGATAAGTTTTACCGATTCTTCAGAAATCTCAAAATATTCAGAATCCATCTTGTGTCGTGTGAGATCTTCCACAACAATAGGGCGAAATGTGCCCAATCCTACATGAAGCAAAATTGGCACGATTTTAACCCCGCGATTCTCTATCTTTTTGACAATTTTTTTGTCAAAATGAAGAGACGCGGTAGGTGCAGCAACGGCTCCCCGTTTCCTGGCAAAAATCGATTGATATCTTTCTCTATCCAGATTTTCTGTCTCTCTTTTTATATAGGGAGGAAGCGGAACCTTGCCAATTTTATCAATGATCTCGCTAAAATCACCATCATAAATAAAACGTATTACTCTGCCCCCTGAAATTGTGTTATCAACAACCTCACAATTAAGAAAGCCACCCACGTTTAGTTTATTTCCCACCCTGACTTTTCTGGCAGGCTTTACCAAAACTTCCCAGAGATCCTTCTCCAACTCACGCAGAAGAAAAATTTCGACTTCTGCACTGGTTTTGTCCTTTATAGCCTTTAACCTTGCCGGGAAAACTTTTGTCTCATTCACAACAAGACAATCCCCTTCTTTGAAGTAGTTCACAATATCCTTGAAATAATGGTCCTCAATTTTTTGAGTTGCTCTATCAAAAACCATCATTCGTGAATCACTCCGTTTTTTGGCCGGATACTGAGCAATAAGCTTTTCAGGAACCCTGTACTTAACATCGGAAAGCTTCATTCTACTCTCCTTAAATTAGTAACTTAACACTTGTTTGTCCACTTTTAACAAACTAAAAAAGTTTTTCCTGTAGTGATCCGCTTTTATGAATCCCAAGAACACGATAGGCCAGCTCTGTGGTTTCCCGTCCTCTCGGTGTCCTCTTAAGAAAACCTTCTTTTATGAGAAAAGGCTCATATACCTCTTCAATTGTACCGCTGTCCTCTTCCACAGCCACGGCGAGTGTATTGAGTCCAACAGGCCCGCCGCCAAATTTTTCTATAATAGCAGAGAGAATCCTCTTGTCCATTTCATCCATGCCGTAGGAATCTACGTCCAATCTTTCGAGAGAAAGCGCTGCCATTTCTTTCGTTATACGTCCATCTCCTTCAACCTGAGCAAAATCTCTAACTCTTCTCAGAAGACGATTCGCTACCCTCGGCGTTCCTCTTGATCTGGCAGCTATCTCCTTGATCCCTTCTTCTTCGAATTCTAATTTGAAGATATGAGCTGAGCGAAAGAGAATCCGGGTAAGTTCCTCTGGCAAGTAATAATCCAATCGATTAACCACGCCAAAACGGCCTCTCATTGGTGATGTAAGAAGTCCTGCACGTGTAGTTGCTCCCACCAACGTAAAAGGAGGAAGATTCAAACAAACACTCCGGGCATGAGGGCCTTTGTCAATCACAATGTCCAGCCTGAAATCTTCCATACTGGGAT
>CAZPNF010000469.1:0-2098 GCA_964587715.1 uncultured bacterium
TACATTTTCTTTCGAGACAACACGACAAAAAACCTCATCCAAGGAGGGGTATAATGTTTTCTAAACATAAACGCCAAAATCCTTAGAAAGGAATTGCCACTGTAAAATAATTCATACCGCCCAGTGCGCCGTAAGAACTATATCCATAGTCGAACCGATACTTTCCATATTTAATTCCAAGCCCCAGCGAGACACCAGCAAAGTGACTGCTGCTTGTTTCTATTTTCTCCTCTCTTCCCCGAGAATTATATCCCCACCGCAAAAAGAGATTATCAGTAACAGTAAATTCTCCACCCAGTGCCCAGTAAAGCCCCCCCAAACTGGTACTTTTAGTATATTGGTATTTAATAAGATTAAAATTGAGAAGCAGGGGTAAATGAGCAAGTTGCTTTGCAATCCCAACTCTGTAAGAAACAGGGAGTCTCTCGTAAACATCCATAAACTTACTTATTGCTCTTCCAAAATTTTTTATAACCAACCCAATATTCAAATTCTGTGTCTCAACACGGTAGATAATGCCTGCATCCGCTGCTACAGCACTGGCTGTATATTGGTCAATTTTCGATTGAATAAACTTTACCGATACACCATAGTGAAGACCAACAGGAAGAGAATTAGCATAAGCAGCGGTTATAACGTAATCACCTGGGAAAAACGAACCCAGAGAATTTCCGGTTATGTCGGTCCTCTTCAATTCACCATAGTTCGTGTAAAAAATCCCAACTCCCAAATGCCCTGAACCGTTAAAGGTTTTATTAAATCCTACAAAACCTGATTTTATATCTAAAAGATAATCCAGATAGGTAAAGTTTACTTCCATGTCTCTGGTACCGGATAGAGTTGCCGGATTATACACCAGACCGTTAAGATCACCAATCACAGCAATGAAGGCACCTCCCATAGAGGCAGGCCGCGTTCCCATTTCCCAGCAAAGGAAATCAAAGCCTGATACTTTTTCATTTGAACCGGCAGAAAGAACAGCAGGCAAAATAAAAAAGAAGACAATCAATATTTTTTGTTTGAGCATAAATAAACCTCGAATAATAAAAGGGTTCTTCCCAAAAATGAATCGGATAAATCAAAAAAACAGAGAATCATCCCTCTCGTCTGTAAAGAGCCACCGCGCGGGATCGAACTGCGGACCTGCTCATTACGAATGAGCTGCTCTACCAGCTGAGCTACGGTGGCATTCAAGAAATCCGTAACATTTACCAAAGACAGGGAAAATGTAAAAAAGTTTTTTATGAAAGTCAAGTTGAAAGGGCTAACATCCTGTATCCAGCATCATTGCTTCTTACCTCTTTCTTTTATGAAAGGCTGAAGCCTAAATTCCTTTCGGTTTTTAGTTTTTAAATACTCCCGAAATCAAGGACCGTATGTTTCTTTTGCTTGGTACATCTACTACCTCTCTTTCATCCCCACCAACCAGCACGTCGATAAATCCTTACTCTTTCTTTCCTTTCAAAAAAGAAAATCAAAATCATTCCTGCTATAAAGCCTCCAATGTGGGCAAACCATGCCACCCCTCCGTCGGTCTCAGGTCCAAGTGATCCCAGCCCACTGAATATCTGTATCACAAACCAGAAGCCAAGAACAAATAGAGCTGAGATACGTATGATCCTTATGAAGAAAAATAAGAAAATCAGCACATGAACTTTTGCTCTGGGAAAACGGATAAAGTAAGCACCCAATACTCCAGAAATAGCTCCACTAGCTCCAATCATAGGAAGGGTGGAATCTGGAACAATAATAATATGTGAAAGTACGGCTATCAGGCCGCACAAGAGGTAAAAGAAAAAAAATCTAGCATGCCCCATCAAAGCCTCAACGTTATCCCCGAAAATCCAGAGGTAGAGCATGTTTCCAAAAAGATGTAAAATTCCCCCATGAACGAACATCGATGTAAAGAGAGTCAAAACATCTGGGATTTGAGAGTGGAAATTTACAGGAAGCCTGGGTAATTCCTGAAAGTGTGTTATCTCCCATGGAATCGTACCAAATTTATAGAAAAAAGCCTGTGCCGCCTGCCCCAGTGTTATCTGATAGACATAGACAGCCACGTTGGCAAGAATAAAAAAGATAGTCATAAATGGAAAAG
>CAZPNF010000470.1:0-2090 GCA_964587715.1 uncultured bacterium
GGATGAGCAGAGTCCTCGCAGGAGCGAAGCGACGAGAAGGCTTCTGCTCCATCCGCTTGTTAGATGTTCCTACTTGCCACCAGGTTGAAATCCGATTCTTCTCTCCTTAGGCGGGAGAGTTGGGTTTAAAAGTTCATTTATTGTTTTTGCTAACGCAATTATCTGAGTATCATGGTTAGCCAGGCGTCGCTCTATTCTAGCGATTTTGCTAGAGAGTTCTTTATGTGCTGCAATAGTTTGTCTCAATTTCACAAAGGCTCGTACAATGTAAACGCTAACATTAATAGCACGCTTTGAGTTTAGTACGCTTGCAGCCATGATAGCACCATGCTCTGTAAATGCGTATGGTAGTGATTTTGAATATTTCAGTTTTGATAGGTGGTCGCAATTTGCGATTACCTCAGTTTTCTCCTCAGATGTAAGTTGAAACATGAAATCACCAGGAAATCGACCTTTGTTCCGTTTTACCTGCTCATTCAATCGTTTGGTTGCGACACCATAAAACTCAGCCAGGTCAGCATCTATAATTACTTTCTCGCTGCGAACTAGTAGAATCCGTTGTTCAATTTTACCAATTTGTATTATTGACTTTTTCTCATCCATTTTTCTTAATACTAAGCAAGGTAGTCGCAATTTGCGGCCACCTCAGCTAAAGAATACTCTGTAATTACATCTAACGCCCCGGTTAACTTGCTTGAGGAGTGTAGCGACGAAAGTTAAGTTCAACCGGTTGTTAGATTGTTCCTTTATTGCATATACGGCCTTCTCAAAATCCAAAATGCTCTATTATTTGTTTTAGTTAACTAATTCTCAACCAATTCATATTTTTTCTTGAGATCGTTATGCCATCTATAGTCTATTAGTTTTTCATACTGCAGTAATCCGACAATAATGCCTGGAGCAATAGAAATTTGTTTCGCAAAATCGAGAATATCTTGCTTATAGAATCTTCCTCTTTTTGTAAACTCTTGATATTCATCCGCCGGGGCTAATAAATCACGCGCAAATTCATTTGCTTCATGTTCTAAGATATCATCATTACAATTTATGGAATCGAGGAAAATCCGCTTCTTTTCATGTAGAAGAATGTGTCCAGCCTCATGAAAGAACGAAAACCAGAACTGATCGTCAGACTTGTATCTTAAAGTAAGAGATAGTAGGACCTTGCGACTTGTAAGCCACTTGGTTGCCCCACTCAATCGTGTCTTGGGAAAAGACGGTAATACTAGAAATATAACGCCCGCCTTTTGACAAATTTCCGTCATTCTAGGTTGAAAATAGGCAGGATCTTTCGTTGTAAAACTCCTTATTTCGTAAAGAGCGTTTCGGAACTTACGAGTATTGTATTCATTTGCGACTATTTCCTCAGCAGTAAGTTCAGCAAAACGAAGCCAAGCAGCTACCGATTCTGTGGAGCTTTCAAATGACTTTGACTTTCTGAATGCAACAGCAGGTTTCCCGTAGAATTTGTTCCAAGCATCTATATTTGCCACTCCAAAGAATCGAAGTAATTCATCGGCTAGTATAGTTCTGTCTCGACAGTCTGAAAGGAACTTGATTCTTCTTAGATCGGATATTGGAAAATTATTGACCCATTCCTTAAGGGATTCGAGTTTTTTTAATTTATTTCTTCGTGCTATATGGAGTTTGTGTTGCGAATCTAAATTATTCCAGATATCTGCAGAAACATCTAGGACTCTCTCGAACTGTAAGGCTGTTTCAGGGGTGATCGGCGCTTTGCTGTTTATAATCTGGCTAACAGTTTTCAAAGAAATTCCGCACCTTTCAGCAAAATCTGTTTTACGAATTCCTCTTGCCTCTAGAGTCTCCTTGAGTATCTCTCCTGGGTGAATTGAATAATCAGGTTCAAACTTACTAGTCCTTGTGGTAGCCATTAATGATAATCCTCCACTCTAATAATTTCGATTGACGTGATAAGTCTTAGTACAATTCCACCATCCTCCTTCAGAGGGATTGGATCATGATTTGGACGAAACACGAGCCGGAAAGGATGCTTAAGATCTACTGCAAATTCTCCTTTTCTTCCCCGGCACCAAAGTCCTGAGCTCTTTTATCGCTCCCTCTCTCGC
>CAZPNF010000471.1:0-2089 GCA_964587715.1 uncultured bacterium
TCCTCTTGATCCTGTCAATTGATATGGTCCCTGTTTTCCTTCCTGTCCCATGAAGTGATTTGTAGTAAATTCACCTTTAGTTGCCGCAGCCAGAAGAGTAAAATGAGCGGAAGACGACTCAACAGTACCCATTACTCCTTCCAGCTTGCGTGAATAGGAAGCAAAGTCGGTCTTCCCGGTATTGAAGACATAATCTCCGAGTTTAGCCTTAAAATTGGGAGCATTGATATTAACAAAAATCTTATCTATTTCCTGAAGGGTCTGAGTGTTTCCCTCAGGCTGGATGGGTGTATTCTGATCAGTAAGGGAAGCAACAACTTCTACCTTTGGAGTTATCATTCCCGATACCTGTAGCCTTAGACCGGACTGAAGCCGCATCCCCTGATTTGTGGCAATTGTTATCCCTCTGAAAATGGATCCATTTTTCTGAAGTCTCTCACCATAATCTGTCTGCTTTTTCTGTTTTATCATTCTGCGGGGAGAAGCAGGCGAATTACTTTCATTCTCTTTTGCCAGAGTATCAGAAGCAGTCCAATCACGGTATTGGAGCATGAGATGAACTGGCAATTTTTGATAAGTAATGAAAAGTAGACTGCCGGAATCCGGGGGTTGAGGGAAAAATATTTCTCCTCGTGTGAAATTTACCTTATAATATTTTCCTTCTTCCAGCAGCAAGCTGTCTTTTGCAACTTTTACTGTCCCCTGAATTAAAAAATGATCTGGAAGTACAAGGAGAGTATCTCTGCCAGTAGAGATAAATTTCACCTCGTTCCAGAGCGGATTAAAAGATTTTTTTGCTTCCTGAGGCCAAATAAGAGACACAGAAAAAAAACAGAAAAAGAAAATGTAAAATCTTTTAGTCATTAAACCACTGCCCAATAAAATCCTTACGGATTAACTCCGTTAGATTTTCCCGGATTTAAGGCGTAAGCCTTTTATTCCTCCTTTGAGCTTCCCCCTACCCCGGATTCCTCACCCCGCCAGAAGGTGGGACTTGAGAAAAACAGAATTTGCTGATCTTTGGAAAATCCTGGGAATTTTAGGTAATATTAGAATTTCTCTTTATTCACTATTCACTATTCACTGTTCGAAAGACATCTACCACATTTCTCTTTTTATCTAAAACATAGATAAGCTCTCTCCAGCAAGCAACATCTATGGGTTCTTCAAAAGTCATTCCCACTACTTTCGCCCCGGCAAAACTCATTAAAAGTTTTCCAGAGTTTTGAAAGATAAAGACTTTTTTCTTTCCCACATCTGCTACCAGCAGAAATTTTGATCCAATCTCTCCCATGCCTACAGGTTTTTCTAAAATACCTTCTCCGAATGCATAGAGATAGTTTCCGTGGGTATCAAAAACAGTAATCTTGCCATCTTTCCAGTCCGACACATAAACCTTCCCCTCCCCTGAAACCAACAACCGCTGCGGCTGTTCCAGTCTCCCTTCACCCGCATCAAAGCCGCCAAAACTCAGTTGAGGATTCCCCAGTACATCCACTTTTAAAACTCGACTATTCTCGTCATCGAGACAAAAGAGTTCACCCTGAGAAGAAATATCCACACCTTTAGGGAAACCGAACCTGAGATATTCTGGCCATTCCTCAGACGAGAGAAAAGAAGCTATGTAATGCAAATCTTTATCGTATCGCTCAATACGCTGGTTGTAATAATCTGCTACGAAAACATCAAGACCGTCCTTAGCAGAAAGAGCTATTGGTTCATTGAACTCTTCTTTCTTCCATCCAAACCCTCCAACCTCTGTTACAAATTGCCCTGTCGCATCAAGCTTCTCAATTCGGTGGTTACCAGTATCAGCAATATAGAGAAAGCCAGCAGGATCCACAGAAATTCCCTGGGGTTCTTTAAATTCAACAGTCCCGGTTCCACTTATCCCCCAGGTCGTAAGATAAACAACGGAAGGTTTATTAGTAGCTGCTTGTGCCAAAATACGATCGGGCATGTAGAAAAAAATAAGAAAACAAAGATAAAGAAAAAAACCTATTTTTTGCATGGTTTCTCCCCACAGTTAAGTAACAATTTGATTATTTGAAAATTAATAGTCAAAAGGCAGATTGTCAATTAAAAAAGC
>CAZPNF010000472.1:0-2082 GCA_964587715.1 uncultured bacterium
AATACAATAATTTAAAAAAAATACAATTTTTGTCAAGCAAGAAAATGCATAATTACTTTTTTTTCTTTCTCAATTGACCCACAGTAAAAAAACTGTAGAGATTACGTCCACATCCATTAGGGCACTGATAATTAGCAAAAATTTTCAGACACTCTTCATAACTGGATACAGGGAATTTCTTTACCGTGTGACAGACTTCACAAGTAATAACAAGCTCCTTGTATGTAATCTCAGGCATATTGGCCTCTATCGGACATTTTTTCTTAACTAATGTAGTATAAAGAACTATTCAAGTCAAGGATTTTTATCAAAGGGGAAAAATCTAAACTATTTTATTGACTTTGTTTTAATATTTTATTATCTTAAGAAAAATTAGTTATCTTAGCGTACAAAAATCCATGGAGGAAAAAAATGATTCAAAAAACAAAATCTCGAACTCTGGTAACCTTAAGTTTTTCTATTCTGATCCTATCCATACTCATTGGCTGTGCAGCAAAAAAATCGTTCTGGGGGAACCCGAAAACAGGTCTGATCCTGATGTACCAGTTGTCACCGGATCAGGTATGCAAGTACAATACAACAACGGAACAAAATCAGACCATGGAAATGATGAACCAGTCCATGGAAAGTGAAGCGAACACACTTATGAATTACTCTCTAAAGGAAACCGGGTTTGATACAGCAGAGAACTATATTACCAAAATAACCATCGATACTATAAGTATGAATGCTAAAGGCCCAGGTGGAGAACGAACCTTTGATCTATCTTCACTCATGGGAAAAAGTGTTAAATTTGTAGTCTCGCCAAAAGGTAAACAGATCGAACTCTCAAATCCAGACTCAGTCAAAATCAACCTCGGCCCTATGGCTGGTGGAGAACAGGATGCTAAATCCTTTTTCCAGGATATTGATATTCTTCCTGAGCTTCCTCAAAATCCTATTAAAATAGGTGAATCGTGGACAAGCGAAAAAAATGAGAAACAGCCACGGAGTGGAATGGAAATCAATATCGACTCAAAAACAACCAGTACACTTAAAGGATTTGAGAACATCGAAGGAACGGACTGCTTAAAAATAGTAAGTCAAATAACCGGCACTATTGATGGTTCAGGAGAGCAGATGGGCAGACAAATGGACATCGAAGGAGATATAGACGGCTCATCCACCTGGTATTTTGCTTACAAGAAAGGAGTTTTTGTCAAACTGACTTCTAATCAATCTATAGAGAGTACCATCACAGTTAGCGGCCAGGCGAACATGACCATACCCATGACTCTGGAAATAAAAACTGAGATTAAACTGGTTCACTAATTCACCATTTTTTTAAAGAGATGGCATCTTTACAAAAACGGCAGCCGCAACAAGAGACTGCCGTTTTTGTATTTTAGAGATACATGTTCAACCCTGACAGGGTGTTAAAAGAAAAAAGAAGCCGTCTCTTTAAAGAGGCAGCATCATTGGAATAATTCCCCTTGACAAAGCCGATTTTTTTATATATTTGAAAATAAGAGAAGGAAATTTCTCAATGGTTCTTAAATTTCTCATACATCCCTTCATGCTGGGTGGACTTAGGAAGCATGAAGGGATAACCAGTGGTTCTGATTTAGCTCACTTTGCACTTTATCTTATAACTTCTGAGTGGTTCGATAACATTGGAGGGAAAAGTCATGGAGAGGGAAAGAGTTTTTTTCATATTAATCTTACTGGTATTCGTTGCTGGATGTACACGCAACAAGAACCCGGCAGTTGATTTGACGGATGAGAACAGCCCAAGCTGGCCGAGCTGGCTTGAGGTGGGAACACCGGTAAAAATTGTTGACCAGGGGCATTGTCCAGACTGGTCTCCTGATGGAAAGAAGATTGCTTATGTTGCATGGATAAATGGTGGCGACAATATTTTTGTTACTTCAGACACAGGTGGTGTCTCTACTCAAATTACCTACATAGACTCTACTTTTCCAATATTCACACCTTCCTGGTCACCAGATGGTACCGCCATTACTTTTACAGCAGGTCGGGTTTTTTCAGTTCTGGCTACAGGAGGTGAAATAACCCAGCTTACACCAGATTCGTTATCTGTGC
>CAZPNF010000473.1:0-2080 GCA_964587715.1 uncultured bacterium
TTTCAAAAGCCCATCCTTTTTTCACAGCAGAGAGGAGATTTTCCCTAGCAAAATCTATCCTCTCTTCGGGACTCATTCCTCCGAAACCAATTAACTGAAAACCAGCCCAGGCTCTGGGTTCAGGATATTCCTTCATGACAGCAGCCTGAGCTTTAACAAGAGCCTCCGAAACAGGAAAACTATTAAGATTGGCATAGAAAACATCAAGAAATTTTTTCTTTACTTTTCTCTCCACCTGCCACATGGAATTCACCACTGAAGGTACACCACCATACAGTAAACCGTAGGTAAAGAAAAGAGGACTTTTCCATTCCCGCTTTCTTCCCTCACTGCGTGGAGGAAGGAAAAATATGCTGGCTTTGAAATCCCATGGGAAGAGTTCGCTGAGCTGGAGAAAACCATCATTATTTTTGCTGCTGTAGAGAACAATAGCAGAAGTAAGAGGATCATTATCATTGGCAACCATCCATCTTTCAACATCCACTATATCAGTAGATTCAGCAGCTTTCTTCAATGCCTCTTCAGTTGCCTGGTATCTGAGGAGAGACCTTCTTCTCTCTGTAGCTTTTTTCATTGAATCGAGAAAAATTTTGTCGCCAACATCGCCTACTACTATTCCTGTATCATGATTTATCTTTTTTCTTTCCCACGAAAGTTTATAAGCAGTAAGACTGAGAGCGTAATAGAAAATCGTTTTATTGATAAGAAATTCCCTGCCATCGGAGAGAGCTCCAAAAGGCAGATTCCAGAGAAAGCGGTCAGGTACAATAATAATTTCTTTCTTGTTACTGACAAGAGATTCAACAGGTTTAACAAGAATCTTATACAACTCGCAGCTTATTTTTTCAGCAGAACTATCTTTTTCTATTCTATCGAGGAGCTCCTCAACTTTGCTGTGAAGGAAAGAACTCCCCACGTTAAGAACCACCATGCTAACAGTATCTTTTGTCACTGCCCAGAGAAGCGTTCTCTCCGTACCCATCAGGTAGCAGAATGCTTCGCCATCAGCAGGGAGAAGTGATTGAAAATCTTTTAGATCAAAAGACTCTGTCCCCAAAAAATAAGCAAGAACATCATCTTCTTTCTCTATTTTCTCAAGAAGATCACGATACTCCTTTTCGTATCCTTTTTTCTCCTTTTTTAAGCGGGAGAGGAAAAATATTCTATCCCCCTTCTGTTTTTCTTCTATTATCTTTCTGTTAATCTCTTGAAGTCTGGATCTGAGATAGCGGATGTTTCCCCAGAGAATCTTGTGTCTCTCGCGTCTCAACTGAGGTGAATGCCGTGCCAGAAAATCAGCCACCTCTTTTTCCCGCCCTCTCTCCACTGTTTTTAATGCCTCTTCAACCATTCCCCTATCTGCCATTGCAAAGGCTGCATCAACATAAAGATTCCACCGCTCTTTCCTATCTGACAACTCTTCCTCGCTTCCTTCTTCTTGAGCAGAAAGACTTTCTAAATAATCCATTGCCTTCCGATACAGGGGAAGTGGATCCATTTCCACCCCTGTGGAATCATAAATTTTATTACGGCTTAAAAGATTTGCCGTGCTGTAAAGAACCCTCCAGAGAAGCTCTTCTTTGCCCTCTTTCTCAAAAATATCCCGACTTTTTTTAAGATAATTATAAGCTAATTTAATTTCTCCAGAAAGTTCAGCCACTTCAGATAGATTCTTCAGGAGAATCCCTTCTTCACTGAAAAATCCTTTCTCTTTTGATAGACTCAACCCTTCCTGAAAAAGAGCTTCTGCCCTGCTGAGTTTTTTCATGCGGCTCAGCGTTTCTTCTAGATTTTTCCTTATATCTGTTCCTTCACCACTTCCTTCCCTGGCGAGAAGAACCCAGAGCGTTCCCATTGTGTTGAGCAAAGCCAATTTCTCTCGTGGAGAAATATCTGTTTCATCAGGTGTAATCCTTTTAAGTTCTTCTTTCAGGCAGTCTACAGCTTCCACACTGTGGTTTTTTTCTCCGAAAAGGGAAAGCTCCACTGTTGCTACGTTTCCCAGATTGATTGTGTTAATCAGCTGACCTGTTCTGTCTTTTTTCTTCCTGCATTTCTCCCATGAACTATAGAAGTAATC
>CAZPNF010000474.1:0-2074 GCA_964587715.1 uncultured bacterium
ACTTATTAAAAACTTGACTCAAAATTTCAAATTATTGCTATATAAAAGGTTTAATGTCTGAAATGTCTCATACCTGTAAATACCATGGCAATTCCAGTCTTATTACATGCTTCTATTGAATCCCCATCACGTATTGATCCGCCCGGCTGGATAATATACCGTATTCCCGCTTCTGCTGCAGCATAAACTGTATCATCAAAGGGGAAAAAAGCATCAGAAGCTAAAACTATCTCGCCGAACTGCTCGCGGCAGTAAGCTTCAAAAAGAGCATTTATTTTGAGCAATTCATATTCTATCTGTAAATTTTCAAGAGCCTTTGCTACAGCCAGTTTACGGAGAGAATCAACTCGATTGGGCTGACCTGCTCCCATTCCAATGACTTGATAGAATCCTGGTTTGTATTCCCTCCCAAGCACAATGGCGTTGGATTTTGTATATTTACATGCTTTGTATGTAAATTCTGCCAATTTTTTCTTGTTTTCATCAAACGATTTTTCAGTTACTGTTTCAAACTTTTCCCATACACCAATATCCCTATCCATTTCTAACATTCCACCTGTAATCTTTCGATAGGTCTTCACTTCTATCTCTGACAAATCTAAAGACCCTGTTTTAAGAATACGAAGATTCTTTGCTCTTGAAAAAAGCTCAAGAGCTTCCTCATCAAAATCAGGGGCAATAACAACTTCGATAAATTTAGTGGGAACTTCCTGGGGAATGAGTTTTCCGTCTTTTATAACATATCCCACGTGTCTAACATTTTCCCCCTTGAGAAACTCGGCAAAAGCCAGATCAACTTTGGTATTGCAAGCAACAACAGAACCAAACGCTGAAATCGGATCACCTGCCCATGCTCTTTCCAGGGTTTCTCTGGGAGTCTCTCCAACTGCATAGCCGCACGGATTTGTGTGCTTCACCACAGCTACTCCAACCCGACCCTTAAGCTCCTTCACTGCCTCCAGAGCAGCGTCACTGTCAACGTAGTTATTGTACGACATGGCTTTCCCGTGGAGAAGTTCTGCTCTCGCAATTGAAGACTCGGGGCTTTTTTCATCGAGGAAAAAGGCGGCCTTTTGATGGCTGTTTTCTCCGTACCGCAGCTCTTCACCGCGGCTATATCTCAATCTGAGAATCTCTTCGCCCATAAATGTTTTAGAGAGATATTTATCTATAGCGCTGTCGTAGTCTGCTGTCAGACGGAAGACCTTAACCGCAAGCATTTCTCTGGTCTTCAGGGAAACTTCTCCAGTTTTTTTAATCTCCTCTAAGACTTTATTATAATCGGCAGAATCAGTAACCACTGCCACAAATCGATAGTTTTTTGCTGCACTTCGCAGCATTGTTGGTCCGCCAATGTCTATATTCTCTATGGCTTCGGTTAATTCAACATTATCCCTGGCAATTGTTTCTTCAAAAGGATAGAGATTAACTACAACAAGATCAATCCATTTGATACCCAACTCTTTGGCTTGATTTGCATGGGTAGAATTGTCTCTCAGTCCCAAAAGGGCTCCGTGAATTTTGGGGTGAAGTGTTTTTACACGCCCGTCCATCATCTCTGGAAAACCTGTCACTTTTTCCACAGGAGTAACACTGATTCCGTTTTCCAATAGTAGTTTTGCAGTCCCACCAGTGGAAATAATCTCCACTCCTAAAGTGGACAGCTCCTGTGCAAATTCTACTATCCCGGTTTTGTCAAACACACTGATCAAAGCTCGTTTAACTCTGGACAATTTTTCTTTCTCCTTTGAATTTACTCTCCGTGTTTTTTATAGCGAATGTTTTTTGACCGAATATCACTGTCCTATTTCAGACCGATAATAACCAAAGTTTATCTGATTCTATTAAGGTAGCAAAAGAAATGCCATATTTGTGCTAAATAAAATATCAAAAGTGAAATATTAAAATCACAAATAGAAATGTAAAGCCTTTTTTGAATTTTGATCTGTCATTTTCCATTTTGATATTTGATCTTTACATTTTCTATAGCTGGCGGCTCTGTCACGTTAGGGTTCTCCCCGTATAACAACTCTCCCTCCTTTCACTTCGACTCTTTCCTCAGCAAAAAGCTGAA
>CAZPNF010000475.1:0-2062 GCA_964587715.1 uncultured bacterium
TCAAAATGACAATGAAAAAATCAGATGTGGTATGCGGTTGTTTTTATTCCGTAGTGTCTATGTCGAACACTGTCTTGAATGAACGTGCTATAACTTCTAACTGTCTGAGAAAAGGCATCTTTTCCCTTCCTGGTGCGAAGATAGCAAGATCAATCATGTAAACTCTTCTCGAAAGAGGATCGTAGAAAGTGTAATTTTTGAACGGTCCACCAGCTACCTTTGCATCATTTTCCCAGAGTCCCGATGTGATCTGAGCAATCCGCCCCAGAAAAGTAGATCTATAGGAAAAGAAATATTTATCTGCTACTCTATCTCCACCGTAATACTTTGACCCGATACGATTGCGTTCGCCAAGAACCCATGTGGGATTTAAAAGAGTTGTGTCTCCTCCGTCAATCCAGCGAACAAATATCCAGCGTTCAGGGTACATGCGCCTAAACCAGAGGAATCCCTCTTTTGGGAATTCTTGTGCCAAAAAATAGTCATGTTGTATCCGCAAATTCCATCCGTATGAGCTCATTAAATGTTTTTCTATTTTTTCCCTTTCGCCTCTATCAAACATTTCTTTCTTCAATCGACGGTTAAAATCCGTATCAAAAATAGCATAGAGAAAATTAGCATTGGCTTCAATTTTTTCACGCAGAGTTGGGATATCTTTACCCACTACAACAGCCATTAGCTGATCCCTGGCCCATTGACCATTCTCCACAAAAACATAGTACTTTCCTTTTTCTACCCCTTTTTTTATTTCTGGATCTGAAATGACTTTCTGTGTTAGTTTACCTATTTTCCCTTTAGATTCTAAAGTTCCTATTAGTACAAGGTATCGAAACTCTGTATAGCGGTCGAAATCCTTTTTTTGCACGTATTTCAGAGAAAATGTCTTTTCTATTTGAGGAGTTCTAACAACGTGTTCACATGCTCCTCGCAGCGAACCTTGCAGTGCTTCCCAGTCGGTAGAATCGGCCATTACAGCAATAACTCCTTCTTTCCACCATCCTCCTGGTTTGAGGCTGCATGAAGCCACTATCAGCGCGCTAAGAACAATTAAGAACCATTTAATTGATTTCATTGTTCTTCCCTCCTTCACTTTAGTTTATTTTTAACTCTCAATTTTACCGCTGGAGTTTCTACTTTTCTTCTTAAGATAAAGACTATACCTCCCGGAAGACTTGAAACAACAGCCACTAAATAGGCAAGAAACTCCATGGAAAAAGCCTGAAGTGCGGACATTCCTACTACACCAAAGAGAACAACTCCAGTCTGTTCACGTACTCCAACTCCACCTAGGCTAATAGGAAGGCTGGCCATTATAGCCACAATTGGAATTATAAGGAAAAAATAGAGAGGAGAGATGTTCACGCCAAGAGATCTGCCCAACAAATAGTGTGTCATGATCCGTGCACTTTGAATTATTAGGGATATAATGATAACTTTAAAAAGAAGTTTTTTGTTGCGACCAAAATTGTGGATTCTCTGGTAAACCTCTCTGACCTTTGCTGTAATTCCCTCAGGGATGATTTTTTTGAGCAGCCAGGCAAAAGGTCGGGCAAACTTTTTGTTGAAAAGAAAAAAAAGCACAAATATCCATCCTATGACTAAGATGGCGAGAGGTATTTCCAGATAGGAACGACTTTCTTCCCTGATAAGTACCCAGGGTGCAGTTAAAACAGACATACCAGAAAGTACAAACAATCCCGCGAAACGATCCAGAAAAACAGTGGAAACAGCACCGGTACCATTTTTTGAGTATCTCCTGACATCTACCATACGAAAAAAATCTCCTCCTAGACCACTGATTAAAAAATTGTTAAAGAAAAGCCCTACAAAATAAAATGAAACAATTTTCTGCCAGGGAATCTGGATGCCTTCGGAAGAGAGCAACAATTTCCATTGGAAACTTCCCAGAAAATGGCTTGCTATAAATAAAAATATTGCTGCAATCAACCAGTATATATTAGCTGTCCCGAGATGTGCTGTAACCCTGTGTATCCCAATCCTGTGGAGAAGAAACCCGATAAGAAATCCGCTGATAATAATTTTAAAACTCTGAATCAGAATC
>CAZPNF010000476.1:0-2059 GCA_964587715.1 uncultured bacterium
TCTACCTTCCCCTGGCTGGACTGTTCCGATTGGCAGGGGTGGATATTCTGTGGGGATTTTATGGGCTGCAGGGACAATATACTGGATAGCGTGGGCCACGGTTTTTGGCTTTGTGGGTGTTCTTTTATTTTTACCCCTTTATTTTGGTCTTTTTGCTGTAGTGCAGGCATGGTTGTGGGAACGGTGGGGAGAGGTTTCATTGTGTGCTGCCCCCTTTTTGTGGGTTAGTATAGAGCTGCTTTCATCGTGGGGTGTGTTGGGTTTTCCCTGGAATTCTCTGGCTCACACTCAGACTTACACTCCTGTTCTTATCCAGTATGTTTCCATTACCGGGATGTACGGTGTGACATTCTGGGTGGTTTTGTTAAACGTTCTTTTCTATTTTTTAATCAGAAGCAGGAAAGACTCACGGCAATTTTTAGGCTTGTTAATATTGATTGCCGTCTTGTTTGTTTTGCCTCTGGTACATGGATGGTTGAGTATTACAAAAAAATCGAGCAGCAAAGAAAAAATCAAAGTCGCTCTTGTACAGGGTAATATTGATCCTTATAAAAAATGGACGCCGACTTTTATTGATTCTAACTTTGCAGTTTACAGAAAGTTGACAGAACAGGCTGGCAGTCAAAAACCCGACCTAGTTGTTTGGCCAGAAACAGCAACACCTTGTTATTTGCGGTATCGGTTTTCTTATTTGAGTCAGGTAAAATCACAGGTGGATAGACTGGGAGTGCCTCTTCTGACAGGTTCTCCTGATTATGAATGGGAAAAGCGAGGAAAGGTCAAAGAATACAACACAGCACTTTTAATTCGTCCTGACTCGTGGGGAATAGATCGGTATTACAAGATGCATCTTGTTCCTTTTTCTGAAAGGGTTCCTTTCGTAGAGAAGATACCTTTTTTGTACAACTGGTCAAGGAAATTGGACGTAGATATAGGAAACTTCAGCCCCGGAGATTCTATTGTAGTTTTCAAATTTGTACCGCACTCCCTGAAGAAAAAGGTTCGTTTTTCTGTGGTGATTTGTTATGAGTCTGTCTTCCCGTATCTGGTTCGTGGATTTGTTGAGAAAGGTGCACAGTTTTTAGTTGTAATTACAAATGACGGATGGTTTGGAAAGACTTCAGGGCCTTACCAGCATGCACAAATTGCTGTTCTTAGAGCCATAGAAAACGGTGTCTGGGTACTGAGATGTGCCAATACAGGAGTTTCCGAGTTTATTGATCCTTCTGGAAGAATCAGGGGACGGTTACCTCTGGGTAAAAAAGCAGTCTTGACGGCTTTTTTTACCCCTGAAGTAAGAAAAACGTTTTTTGTTGCTCACGGAGCTTTGTTCCCCAGGGTTATTTTGTTGATAAGTGGGATTATTCTCCTGGGTAGTTTTATAAAGAAACGAAAAGGGAACTAATCTAACTAAACTTTAGTTAGTCTGAATAATTCACCGCTGAGGACGCAGAGAGCGCTGAGATTAAATAATAATGTAAATAAAAAAAATTCTGCGTTCTCTGTATTCTCTGCGGTTTATGAATTAATCAGGTTAGAACATTAAACATTCTTCAAAACTTAACATCATGTGGGCTGCATCGTGGGGAAATGGATATTTGTAACACTTCTTTCCCTGATAAGTGTCAGGGGAGTATTGTGCCAGGAGTATAATCTCGTTACTCTGAGTACTGTTAAGGCACGGTCACTGGCGATGGGAGGTGCCTTTGTTTCTATAGAAGATGATCTATCTTCTCTGGATTTCAATCCGGCAGCATTCTCATTGAATCCATTGCCAGGTAAGACTCAGTTTTCTATTTTTTTCAATCCGCTTGGGCCACTGGTGATTGCGGAGAATAGAAAAAATATTCCAGGCTGGGACGTACCTCTGGGATGGTTAGTTCGTGGTTTTACACTTTCAGTTGGGCGGGCAGAGTTCGGTGTTCTTCTGGGAGAAGAATCACTTGCAGATGAAAAACGTCTGAAACGAAACAACCTTTTTGACGGAACTGGATACGAATGGCAGAGAAATACCAGCTTTGGTTTCGCCTTAGCTTTAGCGCCGCGGGTTTCACTCGGA
>CAZPNF010000477.1:0-2058 GCA_964587715.1 uncultured bacterium
TATTTCGTCAGCATCGATGTTTTGCACAACCTTAACAGCGTTAGCAGATGTACAGCAGACATCCGATTCCGCCTTAACTTCTGCTGTTGAGTTCACATAAGTTACTACCACGGCATCTGGATGGTCTGCCTTAAGTTTTTTCAAATCTTCAACATTTACCATTTCTGCCATGGGGCATCCTGCGTCTTTTCGTGGAAGCAGGACTTTTTTGTCAGGGGAAAGGATCTTTGCTGTTTCAGCCATAAACGTTACACCGCAGAAGACAATCAACTTTTCCGAAACCCGGGAAGCTTCCCTTGAGAGACCAAGAGAATCTCCTAAAAAATCTGCCAGATCCTGAATTTCACCAATCTGGTAATTGTGGACCAAGAGAACAGCTCCCTTCTCTTTTTTCAGGCGAAGGATTCCTCTCTTCATTTGTTCTTTGTTCATCAATTCCCCTTTCCGAATGAGGAGAGCGACCTGAGGTGATCTACAGCTCTGGTCAGAACATCGGAGACACGATCCACCTCTTCTTCTGTTGTAAATCTTCCAAGAGTAAGGCGGAGACTTCCTCTGGCAAGCTCTCTTGAAAGTCCCAGTGCCGTGAGCACGTGTGAGGGTTCTTGAGAACCTGCACTGCAGGCAGATCCAGTAGAAGCGGCAATCCCTTCTAAATCAAGATTCATGAGAAGAGCTTCTCCTTCCACATGTTTAACAGAAATGTTGATGTTATTTGGAAGGCGTTTTTCCCGATCTCCGCTAAGGTGAACGTCTTCAATTTGCTGGAAAATACGATCGAGAAGTCTGTCCCGAAAACGAGAAATCCGTTTGTATTCCGTTTCCATTTCCTGTTGAGCTATCTCTGCTGCTTTGCCAAGACCGACTATTCCTGGCACATTGTGGGTAGAGCTTCGCCGACCTCCTTCCTGTCCACCCCCGTGCATGAAAGGAAGAAAAGGGATTCCTTTCCTTATGTAGAGAGCCCCCACTCCTTTTGGACCGTAGAATTTGTGTGCGGATAAAGAGAGCAGATCAATACCCATTTCTTCAGGATCAATTTTTATATGGCCGCAGGTCTGTACAGCATCTGTGTGAAAAATGATAGATCTTTTCCTGGCAATGGCACCGATTTCCGAAATAGGTTGAATTGTCCCGACTTCATTATTTGCATGCATTACCGAAATCAAGATTGTTTTTGGAGTTATAGCCTTTTCAATATCTGCAGGGTCTACAATGCCGTTTTCTCCAACAGGAATAAAAGTTACATCAAATCCCTGCGACTTCATAAATTCACACGGATGTAGAATTGCATGGTGCTCAAAAGTAGTGGTAATGATGTGATTCCCTTTCTCTTGCAGAGCATAAGAGACGCTTTTAATAGCCGTATTGTTTGCTTCTGTTCCACCACTGGTAAAGACAATTCCAGAAGGTTTTACGCCTATTAGAGCCGCAACAGCTTTGCGACTATCTTCTACGGTTTCTAAGGTTTCCTGCCCAAAACTGTGAATCGAAGATGGATTCCCAAATCTGTCGCTCCAGTACGGTTCCATTGCCTTCCGCACCCTTGGATCCACAGGTGTGGTGGCAGCGTAGTCCATGTAAATTCGTTTCATGGTGACTCTTTCTCTCAATAATTTTCCGTGATCGCTCCAGAGATAAACGAAGTGGTCTCTGGAGCGATTGCTATGACCCCCCTACCTTAAAGACAGGATTTAAGGCGTAAGCCTTTTATCCCTTTTGAGTCTCAACTTTTTGTCCCTTATAAAATCCTTACGGATTAACTCCAGCAAACCTTTTATTACCTTTTTGAGTTTCATTCTACCCCCGATTCTTCGTCTCGCCAGAAGGCAGGGCTTGAGAAAGACAGAATCCCCGAAACTTCGAGATCGGGACTTACAAAAAGGCAGTTTCTTTTGTCTCCAGTCAGTATATTATTACTTGATCCCGTTCTTCGGGAGTACTTGTCTTTCTACCGAATATACTTATTATTTTCTATTCTGTCAAGGAATGATTCTAATAATTTGAATGACCCCCATTTTTTCAGTTCGTTATGGATACCATCGCTCCAAAACCACA
>CAZPNF010000478.1:0-2056 GCA_964587715.1 uncultured bacterium
AGAAAATTCTATCCTCATACCAATATTGTACGTACGTCCACTCAGTGCGTGTTCGATCCTCTGGCCATTAAGCCAGGAATATCCCAGGACATTGTAGTGATTAAACAGGTTTAGTATCTCCTCACGCATTGTAATCTTTACTGAATGGGAGAATTGAAATTTCTGGCTAAAACCGACATCAAATCGCTCATAAAAAGGGATCTTACATGCATTGCGCCGACCCAGTTCCACAATCTGGTTCCCCGCACTATCTGTTTTTGTGAAGCGATAGGTGTAATGATAACCGCTGCCGAACAGCAAGCGAATATGTATTCGCGATCCTGGGAACCGTTCCATTTTATCCTGAAGTGTAGCAGCGAATGTGTGACGCTGGTCAGAAGGTCTGGGTACCCAGCCTTCTGTATCAGAGCCAAGATTTTCTCTTGCAACCAGATAACTGTAACTTATCCATGTCAGACAATCCTGGATAAAATCTCCACGGATATAGGCATCTAAACCGTAGGCGTAACCAACAGCGTCGTTTCTCCCGGAATAAACCGTACGTACATCCCAGAGCTCGTAGGAGATGAGATCGTGCAGCCACTTGTAATAGGCTTCAATCCGGAAGTTTAGATTTTGTGCCCACTTGTGTTCCAGCCCAAATGTTAGTTGTGTCGATCTTTGTGCTTTTAGATTTTTACTTTGTTCTCCCCCACTGCTGCGAAATTCTTTATAGAGAGGTGGTTGTGCGTACATGCCTGTACCAAGAATGATAGATGTATGTTTGGTGAAGTGGTAAAATATACTGACTCGAGGCAGAAAAAGGGATTCGTTGTTAAACTTGAATCGAGTGAATCTTAAACCTGTGCAGATGGAAAATAGAGGTGTTGGCTGCCATGTGTATTCTCCGTAGGAAGAAAACCCTGTGCTTTTAATGGTATCGGATGAAGTAATTGGTTCTATTGGCTCAGCTGGTCCTTTTGAGCTGTCTTCAACTGCCTGGTGCAGTCGGTCCTTAAACCAGAATTTTTTAACTTCCACACCGAACCGCAGCCGATGGTGGGAACTTATCCAGTATTTCCCATCTGCAACCAAACGGGTCAGTGAACCGTTTAATTGATTGTCAAAGATTTCAACTCTTTCAGAGATAGAATCTCTTTTACCTTGATACCTGTAATATTTAACGTGCGTGTCTTCCTTTTCTTTTTGAGTGAAGTTGGAAAGGGACACAGTAGTCTGGAATTTATTTGTTACACGGCAAATCCACTGGAACCCCACAGCGCCAGATTGATGTGTAAAAGATTCTTTTCCAATTAGTTTATACAAATAATAAATTTTTTGCTCTCCAAAATCCCAATGTGGGGCAAATACTTCGGGTGAGAAGTTGTATTGACTTTCTGCATGAAGTCCGAACAGTTTAATCTTATTGAGTGAGTCGGGTTTAAAAGTTAGGCCCACCTGGATGTCTTTAAAATCCGGTGTGTAATTTCCTTTTGTGGTTGGTAGTGCGTTAAGGAGATAGCCGTAGTTAATTTTTCTCAGTCCTAAGATCCATGTGACTTTTCTGGTAAGGGGCCCTTCTAAAGAGATATCTGCTTTGATGGTTGATATGGCCGCAGTGCCTGAAATTCTTTTTGGATTCCCCTCAAGATACGTAATATCCAGCACCGATGAGAGCTTGTCGCCGTAATTTACCGGGAAGGCGCCTGTACGTAGATTGATGCTCTGGATAAGATAAGGATTCACCAGCGAAGGATTCTCAGCAATACCTTTACGTACCAGCAGAGGTTGATATATTTCCACTCCATTGAGGTAGATCAAATTTTCATCGTAATTGCCGCCCCTGACATTATAGAATGTGCTTTGATCATTACCCGAAGAGACACCGGGAAGCGTTTTCAGGGAAAGCAATGCATCGGGCAGTGGATTGGCAATTGTGAGGAGTTTTGCCGGAGGAATTCCGTATCGAGTTATTTTCGGTTCTTCTCCATAGGCCGATACTGATATTTTTTCTCCACGCAGGACAGTGGGTTTTAAATATACATTAAGTCCAATTGTTTCTTCAGTTCTGGAAATG
>CAZPNF010000479.1:0-2054 GCA_964587715.1 uncultured bacterium
ACATCTTTTTAATAAAATTACTGAGTATATATTAAGAAACTTATAATATGATAATTATATAATCTTAAATGGCTGCGGTGGCGAAGATTCTAAATGGAAAAGATCGCCAAAAAAGATTGAATGGTTTTATTAGCAGGAGGGAGCGATGAAACGATTTAGTATAATTTTTGGAATTTTGTTTTTTGTTAGTACAGTGTATGGGGAAAATTACCTCATCAACGGAGGACAGAAGTCAAAGATCAGTTATCAGCTTGCCCAACGAGTTGAGCCGGCAGCGAAAACAAAAATTCTCAAGATGAGTTTTGTAGTACCGGAATCTTTCCGTTCACCAACTTACGATCAGGAAATCAGAGATTTTGTACTCGATCTTGTTCCACAGCCCTCACATAGAAAAGAGGAAAGAGACAAGCGGGGGAATCGTATTCTCAGAGTTGCATGGAAAAATCCTGATAAACCCATAGACGTGTCCATGCGGTTCATTGCTCTTAATGAAACGATTCTCAAAAGGATAAACTCCACTGCTTCTTTCCCCCTCGCTGATATTCCCGGAAACATAAAAGACTATCTTTCGTCTACAAAATTGGTACAGGTAAATGATCCCAGTATAAAAAACAAGGCAAAGTCGCTTGTTGCTGGTCTGAAAACAGAATTTGATGCTGTCCAGCACATCCTCACATGGATCGTAGACAACATGCGCTACGTTACACCTCCGAAACAGTACGATGCTCTCTACTCTTTTAGAACCGGGAAAGGCAACTGCCAGAATTATTCTCATCTCGCTGCTGCTCTCATGCGAGCAGTGGGAATCCCGGTTAGAATTGTCAACGGAGTAACTTTAAAGAAACCTTACACAGTAAAGATCGGTACTGAAAATTTTACATTCAAGATGGGTCAGGGGCGCCATTCATGGATAGAAGTTTACTTTCCTGATCTTGGTTGGGTCCCATTTGATCCGCAGCAGACAGAGCTTTTTGTTTCGAACCGTTTTGTACGAATAGAGGTAGGTATTGACAACAATGAAACTATAAATGACGGTATGATAAGATGGCGGCAGGCAAGAGGAGTTGGAGATAAACCAGTTTTCCAGGAAACTATCAAAGCAGAGTTTCCTGTAGACGATGTGAAACTGACGCTCGCAAAGCAGAATTATGGCCCTCAGAAGATGCTTATCTGTCCTGAGGTTCAGGCAAGGTTTAAACCTGTTGTAATACCTCCCCATCCTCCTCCTAAAGTAGTACCAGAGCATAAATTAAAACAACTCAAGTACGGCAAGCCGTTTCTCTTCGGCAATGTTGATTTTCCCCGTGGAGTGAATTTTGCATTTACAAGAGGTCCTGCTGAAAAAGAAGCTGGAAACGAGTACCAAATGCGGAAAAATTTTATGGTAGAAACTGCAGAGTATGTAACTACCAAGTTAACTCAATATGCACAGATCGTGGTCTTGAAAAAGCCGTTGAAATTGATCAAAGTAGGATTGGCTCTTCATAAGTTTGGGGGAAATGGCCAACTATGGATTAATTTGATGGCGGATAAAAATGGAAAGCCCGGTAAAGTACTGTCAACAAGTGATTTTTTGAACTTAAGTGAGCTCTCATCAAAACCCGGCTACGATTGGGTTGATTTTGATTTTTCTAAAGAATCTCCTGTTCTCTCTCCTGGAAAATACTGGATTGGTCTTGGTTTTACAGGGAGCCCCATTGTAAATTGGTTTTACACTTATGGGAAACCAATAGGGCCAATAGAAGGTACACGATACAAAAGTGTTTACGAAAAGGATTGGAGTGGTGCTCTGGCATTTGAATTTAACTACCGTATAGTTGGCTGGACAACAAAGTAAAAAAGCAGTGAAAGGGGATTGACCTGATTAGTTCATAAACCGCAGAGGACGCAGAGGACGCAGAATAAATTGTCCATTATTTAATCTCAACGTTTTCTCTGTTCTCTGCGGTAAGTTTTACAGGTTAAATGGTTTCTATTTGGGATGACGGTTCTATTCGATATTATCGTTTCCATGGTATTGGAAGATACAGATACAGGTATACAGAATCTGATGT
>CAZPNF010000480.1:0-2054 GCA_964587715.1 uncultured bacterium
TGGTTTAATCTTCGGACAGAACGATATACAACGGTACCGAATCATCCTGGAGATATGCCAGAAGGAACATTGCGCGCGATTTTGAGGCAAGCAGGAATAAGCCCAAATAAATTTTTACAAGGAAAGTGAATATTTTAATTTTCAATAAAAAAGGAAACGTTACCAAGGCAAATACTGGTTGCCGGTTACTTGATGTCGACATTGCGGATTTGGGATTTCGGAAATAAAAAACCGATAAGCAGTAAGGAGAAGGCAGTAAGCAGTAAGAAGAAAGAATTTCGAATTGCGAATTTCGGATGTCGGATTGCGGAAGATTGGAACGATGAACGATGAACGTGGGAGTAGAAAGTAAGAAGTAGAAAGTAAGGGATGAAATTAAAGACGACAGAGTGGCAAGTAGGTAACTAAAGAAAAGGAGGAAAGAGTTATGGGAAAGATTCGTGGAGAAATTGGTGGCGAAGTACACGGTACAGTTGGGGATGTAACCATATCGACCTGGAAGGGGATGAAGGTGGCCAAGCGGAAGCGTGGGACATCTACACTGCCGGCGACGAAAGCGCAGCAAAGGCAGCGGGAGCAGTTTGTGTTTGCCTCCGAGTACACTAAGATGTAATGTAAAGATCAAATATCAAAATGGAAAATGAAAGATCAAAATTTAAAAAGGAATTCAAAAAACGGCTTTACACTTTTGTTTTGCGACTAATAGAGTTCTTAGATGACTTACCTGTATTTTGCATTTTGCTGTTTGAATTTTGATATTTGTTAGGGGTGGATGTGTGGGATTATCATGGACATGCTGGAGACAGGATCGATGTCTTTGTGCACGATGCCACCTGCGAGAAGGTGCACGTGCAGACTTTGAACCCGGAGGGAGCACCTCAAGGTTCTCTTGGGACTGTGGTAGAGGAGGGCGATGCAGAGCGGGCAGTAGCAGAGCAGGATTTCCACTGGGTCTACCCCGTTAGATAGTAAGCATCTAACAGAGTGGGGATGAGAGTTTTTTAAATGAATGGTTTGAGAAGGATTAAAAACTATACTAAGCTTTCTAACGGGGTGAACCGTGCTACAAAGGAATATACCTGGGCAAGGTTCGTTCTGGTGGTTGAAGCGACGGATTTGCCCGGTAATACTTCGACAACCACTTTGGAAGGAGAAATTTAACCGATTATTGCTGAGCTGAGCGGTGGGTACAACTTACCCACCGTTCAGAGCATTTATTATCCGCTGAATACAAGAGTCCGCCATAAAGACAGGCGGAAAAATGCACCAAAAAGAAGGTGGACTAGTTAACGCGAATTATAATGTATTTGGTCTGAACAGGTCACCAAGCCTTTCAAAAGAGGGAGGAAAAGTCAGGTGAATACAGGGGAACTGAAGAATGTTGGTTGAATTGGAGGTTACCATGTCATCAAGGCAAAAAGATATAGCTTTACTTCAGGAGGTGGAGCACCGGTTGCATAGGCTTTCTCCTGATCGGTTGCGCGTGGCAGGAGATTTTCTGGCCTATCTGGAAGAAAGGGAAGCGAGTGAAGCGACTCAGGAATTATTAAGTCTGCCTGGTTTCGAAGTGGCATTCCTGCGAGCAGTTCAACAGGCAAAGATGGGAGAAGTTGTGTCTTTCGAGGGTATTCGTCGCGATGTATGAATTAGTACTCACTCGCGAAGCACAAAGGTTTTACGAGCATGCCGATCAACGCTTGGTTCGTCGGTTACATCGCTGTTTTGATCATTTGCGCAGAAATCCCTACGAACATCCGAACATAAAGCGGCTCAAGGATCCTCTTGATGGGTATTTTCGCTATCGGGTGGGTGACTGGCGTGTGGTATATGGGATAGATAAAGAAAGAAATGTCGTTACCATCGTGCTCATTGCACATCGTAGTGAAGCATATCGGTAATTTGGTACCCCCAAAGGAATAAAGAGCATAGATGTATCCTACCGCTGAACTGAGGGCAAGGCTCACCACAAGTTTCGGATATCGGATATCGGATTTCGGATGGTTCGACGGAGTTTACACTGAGCTATGACGAAGTGCTCACCACAAGTTTCGGAT
>CAZPNF010000481.1:0-2048 GCA_964587715.1 uncultured bacterium
GTATGACCGCGATATGTGAATTCTTTTTTGGGCATTTTCTGCTCACTCATCCCCTTTTGTGTAACTGGATTTATTAAACATTTCTAACGCGGGCTCATTTAGAACATAAGTGATTGTGGGGGCAGATTTTAGATTCTTTGTCACCGAATTTTTGCTAAAGTATATAAGCATAAGATTTTATCCAAACACTCGCATAAGCTTACGTTATGGGGTAGTTGATGTTGAATATATTGGAAGTCCGTAACCTGAAGGTGATTGTGGAAGACAAGGTTATACTCAAAGACGTCAACTTGGAGTTAACAGAAAAAAAGAACTATGTTATGTTTGGGCCAAACGGGTCAGGAAAAACAACACTAATCAACGCAATAATGGGGCTCCCCCAATACAAAATTGCATCAGGAAAAATCCTCTTCTTGGGCGAAGACATTACAACAAAAAGCGTGGAGGAGCGGTCTAAGCTGGGTTTGGCTCTTGCTTTCCAGCATCCGCCAGAGATTAACGGTATCAAGCTTTCGTCCTTGTTGAAGTTGTGCGTTGGCAAAGAGGCTGAGGACGATTTCAGCGCTGAAGAGAAAGAGTTGATAGACGCTTTCCATTTGGGCGAGTTTCTGGAACGGGACACCAATGTGGGGTTTTCGGGAGGGGAAAGAAAAAGGGCTGAGGTTCTTCAGATGTTACTTTTGAAGCCGAGGCTCCTTCTTTTGGATGAACCCGATTCTGGCGTAGATGTTGAAAGCCTCAAGCTGATTGGTGAACAGATCCAGAAGTATGTTGAGGAAAGCGGGAGCACATCACTCATTGTTACCCATAAAGGCGATATTTTGGATTATGTGGATGCGAAATATGCCTGTGTTCTCCTGAAAAGCATTGTCTACTGTTTTGCTGAGCCTAAGCGCATCTACGAGAATATCAAAAAAAGCGGTTACGAGAAATGTGTAGCTTGTCAAGAGCGGGTGGAGGAGAGTTGGTAAAATGGTTCAAAAAGAAAGTGTATTGACGAAAATTCCGCATAGCATACTCGAAGGCGTCTATAATGTGGGCATCGATGTTGATGAAAAAGCTCGTTCCGGAACATTATTCCATGTGGACCAAGATACAGTATACACGAAAATCAGCGAGTACTTCAGAGACAAAATAGAGATAATGGATACAAAGAAGGCTTTAACCAAGTATTCATGGCTCCAAGATTACATGTGGAAGCTGGTTGACCCAGACAAAGACGAGTTCACCCGCAAAGTGGACAAAGAATATAGTGGCGGATATTTTATGCGCATACTTCCGGGGGTGGCGGTGACTTTGCCTCTACAGTCCTGTCTCATGATTACCAAAAAGGATTCTGAGCAGAGAGTCCACAACATCATAATCGCTGAAGAAGGTTCCAATGCCAACATTATAACGGGTTGCATACAGCATCAGACTGGCGAGTCGGCTACTCACCTGGGGGTTTCAGAGATTTACGTGAAGAAGGGAGCTACACTGAATTTTACCATGATCCACAACTGGACCGAGCAGACCATGGTTAGACCCCGAAGCGCAACATTGATTGAAGAAAAAGGAAATTTTGTTTCCAACTACATCTGTTTGACTCCGGTGAAGGATGTGCAGATGTATCCTGTGGCATTCTGTGATGGTGAAGATTCGCGGGCGTCTTTCAATTCGATTCTGTATGGTCACAGAGATTCTTCTCTGGATATTGGCTCAAGAGCGGTTCTGAACGGGAAGGGCAGCAAGGCAGAGTTGATCACTCGCACCATCGCCAGAAAGGATTCGGCTATTTTTGCGCGGGGCAGGATGGAGGGAAACAATGCGGACTGTAGGGGTCACTTGGAATGTAGGGGATTGATTCTGGATGAAGAGGCTTACCTTGAGGCTGTGCCTGAGTTGGTGGCGAAGAAGCAGGGTGCAGAGTTGACTCATGAGGCGGCGGTGGGCAAGATTTCGGAGAGTGAGATACTGTATCTGATGACCCGGAGGCTTTCCAGAGACCAAGCTATCTCCCTGATTATCAGAGGCTTCATGAACGTGGGCATAATGGGGCTCCCAGAAAA